>CAJQNQ010000287.1 GCA_905479725.1 uncultured Paracoccaceae bacterium
ACGATCCTGCCGGCCGTAAACCCGCGCGAGCAGCCCGCGCTGATCGCCACGCAAACGCCGGTCGCGTTTTCCGATTTCGGCTTCTCGACCACCGAAATCAGCACCCGCTACGCCCGCGTCGACCAACGGTTCCGCCTGCCCGAGGATTACGTCGTTCTGACCAATGACAAGGCCGAGCTGGCGCTGGACTACATCTATGTCGACGATCTGCCCCGCGGCGCGATGCTTCTGGTTCATATCAATGGCGAGAACATCCGGCTTCTGCCCCTGCGCGGCGAGCCGGGGCAATTGATCGAGCAGTTCCCGGTCCGGTTCGAGGCGCGTCTGCTGCGCGCCGGGATCAACACCCTGTCGTTTGAATCGATCATTCCCGGATCGCCCGCCGACCTGCCCTGTCCGACCCAGGCTTCGCCGATGGTCGCCATCGGCCAAAGTTCCACCCTGACCGTTCCGTTCAGCCCGTCGATGTATCTGCCGGACATGAGCATGGCCTTTACCGGCCTGACGCCGCTCAGTGTGCAGGTCAACGACATGACCGTGCGGTCCTTCAACGACGACGACGTGGTCACCATGCGCGCGGCGCTCAGCGGTGGCGAAAACCCCGAAACCGCGGCCCTGAACCCGCAGTTGCATCTTCTGTCGCTGGATGATCTGGGATCGGTGCCCATGGGCGGCTATGAATTCAGCCGGCGGGCTGTCGAGACCGTCCTGGTGGAAGATGCTGTCGAGATCGCCGGGATCGACACCCCCGATCCGCAGGAGAATCGGCTGCTGAACATTACCGACCGGGGCAGTTCCACGGCGGTCCTGACGCGTGGATGGCAATGGCTCAAGACCGGATTCGAGGACGCGCTGCAATGGCTGCAACCGCGCTCGGGCACGTTGCTTGAACGCTGGCTGGAAGATCAGCGCGGGCAAGCCATCCTGATGCAGCTCGATCCGGCCCGCCCCAGCCAGTTGTGGATGGTGCGCGCGCCGGGCAGCGATATCAGCGCCATCGCCTCGGCTGTGGTTGCCGCACGGACCAATGCCGAGGGCCCGCGCGGTCAGGTCTCGGTGCTGGACCGCAACGGCGATTGGCAAAGCTGGATCGCCCCGGACCGGCAACCCGTGCTGCTTGAATCGGTGACGCCGGGCAATGTTCGCTATGTCGTCGGCAATTTTGTTTCGGCAATGCCGATCCGCTATGTCGCCGTGCTGTTCTTCATCGCCCTTGTATCCGCGCTCTTTGCGCTCAGGCTCGTTGTCGCCACCCGGGAGCACAGATCATGAATCGCCGCCACTTTCTGTCACTGATGGGCGTCAGCCCGGCCCTCGCGGCGGTTTCCGCCCAGGGGCAGGGATTTTTGCGAACGTCGGATCTGACCGAAACCGCGCGCCCGGTATGGGAGGCATGGAAATCGGCCTATCTGCGCAATGACGGGCGTGTCGTGGATGTTCTGCAAAACAATGCAAGCCATTCCGAAGGGCAGGGATACGGCGCTGTTCTTGCGACCGAATTCAATGACCGCGAAGCGTTCACCCGGATCGTCGACTGGGCGGAAACCAACCTGTCGATCCGCGGTGACAGCCTGCTGGCCTGGCGCTATCTGCCGGGCGAGACCAATCCGGTGCCGGACCTGAACAACGCCTCGGATGGCGATCTTTTCTTCGCCTGGGCCATGGTTCGCGCCGCGAGGAAATTCAACGAGCGCTCCTATCTGACCCGGGCGCTGGCAACCGCGCGCGCGCTGGCCCGCACCTGCATTCTGCCCAGCCCGGCCAACGCCAACGAAACATTGTTCCTGCCCGCCGCCCAGGGCTTCGTCCATGAAGACCGCGTGCTGTTCAATCCCAGCTACGTCATGCCGCTGGCGATGCGCGAAGTCGCGGCGGCGACCGGCGTCACCGAACTTGCCCAGACGGCGCAGAATGCCGAGGCGATCTTGCTGCGGCTGGCGCAGACCGGCCCGGTGCCCGACTGGATTCAGGTCACCGCCGATGGCATGACGACGGCGCCCGATTTCTCGGCCAATGCCGGATATGAGGCGATGCGTATTCCCCTCTATCTCGTTTGGTCGGGCCTGAACCGGCACCCGGCCGTGTCGCAGATGGTCAGGCTCTATGACCGCACGGTGCAGCCCGGCGTTCCGGTTCCGACGATCCTGGAGCCGGTGTCAGGCACGGTTCTGGAGGCCAGCAATGACCCCGGATACCGGGCGCTTGCGGCGCTGATCTCCTGCGCGGGCAGCACCGGCCAGGCCGGCTCGCTGATGCCGCCCTTCGATCCCAATCAACCCTATTACCCGGCGACGTTGCAGATGTTCGCAATGATCGCCGCCAATCAGGTGACCCCAGAATGCGTGCCGATCTGATCCCCTCCCGCCCGATCCCCCACCGGTTGAACGCCCGGCGGTTTGCCTGCCTGTCGAATGCCGTTCTCATCCTTGCGGCGGTCCTGGTCCTGGGGGCTGGCGCGCCTCAACTGGCGCAGGCCCAGACCGCCCAGCCCGCGGCCGAGGATCTGCGCGCGCTGATCTACTATCTGGACAATGACGATCAGCGCTCCGTGCAGGCCGAAATGCGTCGTCTTCGCGCGCAGTTTCCGCGCTGGACGCCACCCAGCGACGTGCGCGAATTGCGCGCGCAGGCGGTGACCGGTTCGACGGCGGTGGATGTCGCGCCGATCTGGTCGCGCATCGAGCGCAATGACTATGCCGGCGCCCGGGCGTTGATTGACCAGGCCCGCAACCGGGTTCCGGGCTGGTCGCCTGATGCGGAAATGCTGCGCGTACTGGAGATCAACGAATCGCAGGCCGCGTTCGACAGCGCGTTTGCCCAGCGCGACCCCGCCGCGGCCCTGGCCGCGGCACGGCGCACACCGGCGCTGATGCGTTGCGACCGGATCAACAACGCCTGGCGCCTGGCCGAACTTTATGCGCAAAGTGAACAGATGGCCAACGCCGTCAGCACCTATCGCGGCGTCCTGTCGTCCTGCCGCCGTCTGTCGGATGCGGTGCCGACGCTTGAAAAAGCCAACGAGGTCGCCAGCTGGCCGCAAATGGAAGAGCTGTTTGACGTGGCGCGCACCGCGCAACCGACCAATGGCGATCGCCTGACCCAGTTGCAGGATCGGTTGCGCGCCGGGCGTGGCGGTGCCGTGGCACGTGCAACGCCGCGTCGCGCCACACCCTCCCCTGCTGCACCTGCCGCCGCCGCATCGGCTCCGGCACGCGCGGCGCCGGCCGCGAGAACCACAGCCGTGGCCGCCGTGCCCCCTTCGGCGGCGGTGCCCCTCGGTTCCCTGGCGCTGCGCGGTGACAGGCGGATCGCCCAGGTCCGCCGGTTGAAAGAGCAGGGCAACTGGCAGGCCTGTCTGTCGGCCTCGAGCAATCCGCGTTCCCTGGAGATGCTTTATGAGCGGTCCTGGTGCGCCTATAATCTGGAGCGCTCGGGCGAGGCTCTGGCCGGGTTCACAGCCATCGCGCAGCGCGGATCCGGTCTGGGTGGCGATGTGCCGCGCGATACGCGCTTTGGCATGATCCTGTCCTATCTGGCGCTGAACATGACCGAGCAGGGCGCGCAGGTCGCCGCCGCCACCAACCTGACGCGACAGCAGCGGGTCGAGGTGGAGACCACGATCCTGGATCAGCGCGGTGTGCGGTCCTATCTGCGCCGCGAATATGCCCAGTCGATCGCCTATTTCAATGCGCTTGAGGACCTGTCTGGGCCGCTGCGCCGGGATTTGGCGATGCTGCGCGCCTACGCCTATCTGAACAACGATCAACCCCAGCTTGCGAGGACCGAATTCACCCGCCTGCACAATGAACTTGCCACCGACGAGACGCGGAGCGCGTTGCAATCGCTGAGCAATATCATGAGCGCAGGGTAGGCGGGCGGGCCATGCAGCTGATCCTTCATGTGGGCGCACACGGCACCGACGGGGGCCAGTTCGCGCGTTGGATTTCTGATAACCGGCCGATATTCGCTCAACGAGGGGCCGTCGCGCCCCCGCCGAGGCTGTTTCTGAGCCGGTTGTCCGAGGCGCTGGATACCGGCCGGGACGCGGATCCGCTTGATCGCGAGGAGGGGTTGCTGCGCGGGCTGGGGGCCAGCGGCGCCCGGCGCTGGATGATGGTCAGCGCGCCCGGGTTGCTGGGCGGTGTGACCGACGTGATCGCGCCCGAGGGCTTTTACGTCAAGGATGTGGCGCGCCGTCTGTTCGGGGTCCGCTCGCTGTTTCCGAGAAGCAAGGTGACGGTGCTGGTGTCGGTGCGCAGACCCAGCGCCGTGATCCCGGCCATGCTGCCCCTGGATCCCGATGCGGTCGCCGATCTGTTGCCGAAGCTGAGCAGCGAGACCCTGCCCTGGGCGCGCCTTATCGGATTGATCCGGCAGGAAATGCCGCAGGCGCAGATTGTCGCCTGGCGGCACGAAGACCTGGCGGATCTGTGGCCGGATGTCCTGTCGCGGTTTGTCGGGCCCGAGCGGCCCATCGCGCGCAATGGCCTTCTGGAATTCGCGGCGATCGGCCTGAACGAGGAGGCGCGGGTGCGGCTGAAGAAATACCTGGAGGTCAGCCCACCCGCCACCGCCGGTCAATGGCGCCAGGTCGCGCGGGTTTTCGGCGACCGCTACGGGCGCGACACACCGGCCGATCCGACCGCCGGTTTGCCCGGCTGGGTGCAGGTGGAACTGGCCCGCCTTGATCGCGGCTATGAAACGGAATGGACCGATATCGCCGGCCTGGCGGGGATCACCGCGTTGACCGCCAATCGCTGAAGACGCAGCACGGCGCTACAGCACCGGACCCAGGGGATCACGGGCATCGGCCAGTGCGAACAGGGCCTTGCGGTCGCCCGCGCGCGCCGCGCGCAAGGCCGCACTGGCCAATCCATCATCCCCCAACGCTCGGCCGATCGACGCCAGGAACTGCCCGGCATACCGCAACTGCGCCGCGCCGGGGCGCCCCTGCACCATGTCGCGCACCATACGCAGGTCATCGCGCAGGGCTAAAGGGTCGGCGCCCGCGTTGCGGCTTCCGGCCTCGGGCTCGGATCGGGATGTCATCTGGTCCGGCAAGGCGCCCGGATTGTCTTCGGCTCCGGTCAACGCGGTCAGGTGCCGTTGAATCGAAATGGGTTTGAGCAGAAACGCCTCGGCCCCGGCGGCCAGGGCCGTGTCCTTGAGCCCGTCTTCGCCGCTGACCGCGACGATCCGGCCCGGGCGTTCGGACCGGTTGGACAGCGCGGCGATCAGGTCCAGCCCGGATCCATCCGGCAGGCCCAGGTCGATCATCGCGATATCGGGGCGATAGACCTTCAGATGCAGCAGCGCCGATTGCAGCGTTTCCGCGCGTCTGAGCCTGATACCGGCGCGACGGCAGATCAGGCGCACCGCCTCGGCGGCCAGCCGACTGTCTTCGACCAGCAGCAGCGTGCGGGGCGAAGGCGCATGGGCCAGGCAGGCCGAGGCCAGGGGCAGGGGGGAATGTCGTTGGGCAGGCGCTGGATAGGGCATGGCAAAACCTCCGGTCCCCTGACTGTGCCGGGGAATGCCTAACGCATGGTTAAGGCCGAAGGACCGACAGCCACGCGCCTGACGTTCCGGTGCCAGAACCCCTGTCCGGCCCCGCCTGCGTCCCCGTGCCGCTTGCATTTCGGGCTGACCGCGATATGTCAGACCCCGAACCCTGCCAGAGGACTTGCCATGATCGGACGCCTGAACCATGTCGCCATTGCCGTGCCGGATCTGGAGGCCGCGGCAGCCCAGTATCGCAACACGCTGGGCGCCGATGTCGGCGCGCCGCAAGACGAGCCCGATCACGGTGTGACGGTGGTGTTCATCACCTTGCCCAACACCAAGATCGAGTTGCTTTATCCGTTGGGCGAGGACAGTCCGATCCGGGGATTCCTGGACAAGAACCCGGCGGGCGGCATCCATCACATCTGCTATGAAGTGACCGATATTCTGGCCGCGCGCGACACGCTGAAAGCCACGGGCGCGCGCGTTTTGGGGACAGGAGAGCCGAAGATCGGCGCGCATGGCAAACCGGTCCTGTTCTTGCACCCCAAGGATTTCAACGGCTGCCTTGTCGAACTGGAGCAGGTCTGATGCCCATTTTCTCTGCCATTGTCGTCTTTGCGTTTACCTGGTTCATCACCTTTCTGGTGGTGCTTGCGGTGCGCAACGAGCCGCAGTCGGATCAGGGCGTCGTGGTTCCCGGCACGCCGTCATCGGCGCCCGGCAACGCGCGGATGCGTGGCCGTGTGATTGTCACGACTCTGGTGGCCACCGTGATCTGGGCGCTGATTGTCTGGGTGATTGTTTCGGACACGCTGACGATCGAGAATATCGACGTGATCAACCGCTGGTTCAACGGCTGATCCAGGGGCTTCGGGTCGCGCTGCCGAACCCTGCCCTGAAAGGAATACGCGGGTCGCGGCGGGGCCAAACGGGGTTGTCAGGCGCGCAGGCGGTGGAACAGATGGGTGAAACTCGCCGCGCCGATCACCGGCATGAACAGGTTGACCAGGGGTATGCTCAGCGGGATGGCCATCAGGATGCCCGCGATCCACAGCCGCACCATATTGTCGCGCCGCATGGCGCGGGCTTCGTCAGGCGGCAGGCGGCGCAGGGCGATCATGGTGAAATATTCGCGCGACAGCAGATAGCCGTTGATCGCCCACAGCACGACCATGCCGATCCCGCCGGTAAAGACGAACACCAGCAGTCCCACCAGGTTCAGCGCCACCAGCAGTCCGAAGTAGCGCAGGGAATCGACCAGCGCTGCCACGAACGGGGCGCGCGGGGCCTGGGGCAGGTGCGGATAATGCGCAGCTTCCACCGCGTCGGCCACGTCGTCCAGGAACAGCCCGGTAAAGGCCGAAGCCACGGGCACCATGAGGAAAACCGACAACACCAGCAGGATGGCGATGGAGGCCAGCGACAGCAAGGTTGTCAGGCCGCCGACCTCGCCGATCACCGGCAGGGTCAGCGTGTCAGGCGTGAAGACCTGCACGATCAGCAGAACCGCCGCATACATGGCAAACAACAGCGCCACCGCCAGCGCCAGACCGAACCAGATGGCGCGGCGGAATTTCGGGTCATTCCACTGTCCGACCGCATCGGAAAAAGAGCGAACGATCATTGTTCAAGCCGTGTTGTCAGGGTGGCGACATCCGGGCGCGGGCGCTCAACGGGCGGGGTCTCGCCACGGCCCAGATGGATGAACCCGGCGATCTGCTCGCCCGCCGTCAACCCCAGCCCGGTTTCCACGAAAACCCGGTCGAACGCCGCCCAGCCGGTGATCCAGGCGGCGCCCCAGCCGGAGGCCAGCGCGGCGTTGACCAGGCCCAGGCAGACCCCGCCCGCGGACAGAAGTTGCTCCACTTCCGGCACCTTGTCGGACGGCTTGGGCGTGCTGATCACGGCCACGATCATTGGCGCGTTCAGCCAGCTTTGGGCGGATTTTTCGATCTTGGCGGGGTCGATGGCCAGCGCCTCGCCGCGCGCGCGCAGCAGCGCTGCCAGCCGCACCCGCGCGCCCGGTTCGATGACCAGAAACCGCCAGGGTTCCAGCGTGCCATGATCGGGCACACGCACGGCGGCGGTCAGCAGCGTGCCGAGCGTCAGGTCATCCGGCGCCGGCGCGCGCAAAGCCGCAGCCGGGTGCGACCTTCGGGACAACAGGAACGCAAGCACGGGGTTGGCGGAAGATTGATCCATGGGGCACCTCTGGCACCCCAGATCGCAACTCGGGCGCGGCAATTCAACCCCCTGTCTTGCCGCCACCGCGCCGAATGACTTGCCGGCTTGCGCGTTTTCTCTATCAAGAAGGGCAGCGACACCGGACCACATCAGACAACCGCACCAGATTGCGCGACAGACAGGGGGCACCCCATGACCATGGCCGATCTTGGCGACCTGCGCCTGCATTATCAGAGACACGGCACGGCCGGCGGGCCGCCTTTGGTGCTGGCCCATGCACTGGGGACCGATTTGCGGCTGTTTGACGCGCTGGTGCCCCTGCTGCCCGCCGAACTCGATATCCTGCGGGTGGACATGCGCGGTCATGGCCTTTCGGACGCGCCGCCGGGCCCGTATGCGATGGGCGCTCTGGTGCGCGATCTGGAGCGACTGATGGATCATCTGGCGCTGCGCGACGCGGTGCTGGTGGGTGTGTCCATCGGCGGCATGATCGCGCAGGGGCTGGCGGTGAAACGGCTGGACCTGCTGCGCGGATTGGTCTTGTCGAATACCGGCGCCAAGATCGGCACGCGCGATCTGTGGAGGGACCGGGTGGCGATGCTGCGCGACCGTGGCTTCGGCGCCGTCGCCGACGCCACGCTGGAACGCTGGTTCCCGAAGGCGTTTCGCGCCAGCGCCGAAGGGGCGGCGTGGCGCAACCTGTTGATGCGCAATGATCTGGAGGGATATGCCGCCTGCGCCGAAGCAATCGCCGGGACCGATTTCTATACCTCCACCGCCACGCTGCGCTTGCCGACGCTGGGCATCGCCGGCAGCGAGGATGGCTCGACCCCGCCCGATCTGGTGCGCGAAACGGTGGATCTGATTCCGGGGTCGCGCTTTGCCCTGGTGCGCAATGCCGGACATCTGCCCTGCGTCGATCAGCCGGATGCCTACGGCGAATTGATCAACGGGTTCCTGGCGGATATTGGCCATGTCGGCGGGAAATGAGAGGTGGGGCGCCAGCCGATCGGCTGAGTGCCGCCGCACGGTTTTCCAAGGGTCACCACTTGTAATTATGGGTTGGGGCGCTCGGATCGCCGGGACATGATGAACCATCGCCTTGCCCTGTTCTTCATCGTAGTCACGCTGACGCTGGACGCCATCGGCTTTGGCTTGATCATGCCCGTCATGCCGGACCTGCTGCGCGAGGTCACGGGCGGTGATCTGGCCCATGCCGCGCTGTGGGGCGGAGTGTTGACCGGCGGATTCGCGGTCATGCAATTCCTCTTTGGCCCGGCGATCGGCAACCTGTCGGACCGGCTGGGGCGCAAGCCGGTATTGCTGGCGTCCCTGGCGATCCTGTCGGGGGATTATGCGGTGATGGCCGTGGCAAGCAGCGTCTGGCTGTTGTTCGCCGCGCGGGTGATGGCCGGCATCGCGTCGTCCACCTACGGCACGGCCATGGCGTATATCGCCGATATCTCGACGCCGCAGCAAAAGGCGCAGCGATTCGGGTTGGTGGGCGCGGCGTTCGGCATCGGCTTCGTTCTGGGCCCGGCAATTGGCGGGTTGCTGGCCGAATATGGCACCCGCGCGCCGTTCGTCGCGGCGGCCATCGTTGCGGCGATGAACTTGGTGCTGGGGGCGGTGGTGGTGCGCGAATCCCTGATGCCCGGGCTCCGCCGCCCGTTCGAATGGCGCCGCGCCAATCCGTTCGGGGCGTTCCGGCATATCGGCCGTCTTCCCGGCCTTGGGCGCTACCTGTCGATCTATACCGCGCACGAGTTTTCCTTCACCGTCTACCCGGTGATCTGGGCCTATTTCACCTATGCCCGCTTTGGCTGGACACCGGGACAGGTGGGGCTGTCGCTGGCCTTCTACGGTGTGGGCTTCGGGGTGGTTCAGGGGCTGTTGGTCCGGACCGCGCTGGCAAGATTGGGGCGAGGACGCACCATCGCCCTGGGGTTGTTGGCGGCGATCATGGCCTATTTCGTGCTGATCTGGATCCAGAGCGGCCTGATCGCGCTGATGATGATCCCGGTTTCCAGCCTGTCCGGGCTGGTCATGCCGGCGCTGCGCGCCGAGTTGTCCGACCGCGTCGCCGCCAATCAGCAAGGCGAGTTGCAAGGCGCCCTGTCATCGCTTCACGCGCTGGGTTTGATCGTCACACCCCTGGTCTATACGATCATCTTTGCCCAGTTCACCGGCGAACGCGCGTTGATCGATCTGCCCGGGGCCGTCTTTGCCCTTCCCCTGTTGCTGAGCCTGTCGGCGCTGTGGCTGTTGTGGCGGCCGAATCGTGAAAGGAGAACCGCATGAATCTGTCCACGCTGGCCCAGGCACGGGCCGAAACCGGCCGCCCGGTGCGTGCCGCGCTGATCGGCGCGGGAAAATTCGGCTCCATGTTCCTGGCCCAGGCTCCGCATATCGCCGGGCTGAGTGTCACGCATATCGTCGACCTGGACCCGGACCGCGCCCGCGCCGCCTGCCGCGCCGTCGGCTGGTCCAGCGCGCGCATCGCCGCGACGCGCTTTGAGGATGACGGGCTGGAAGCCGCCCGCGCCCCGGTCGATGTGGTCATCGAGGCGACCGGCGCGCCCGAGGCCGGGTTGAACCACGCCCGCGCCGCGCTGGATGGCGGCAAGCATGTGGTCATGGTCAATGTCGAAGCCGATGTGCTGGCCGGCCCGCTTCTGGCGCAGCAGGCGCGCGCCGCCGGGCTGGTCTATTCCATGGCCTATGGCGATCAACCCGCGCTGGTGTCGGAACTGGTCGATTGGGCGCGGGCCACCGGCTTTCAGGTGGCGGCGGCGGGGAAGGGCACGAAATACCTGCCCGCCTATCACCATGTCACGCCTGACGATGTCTGGGCGCATTACGGCCTGTCACCCGAACAGGCGGCCCAGGCGGGGATGAACCCGCAGATGTTCAACTCGTTCCTGGACGGCACCAAATCCGCCATCGAGGCAGCGGCGATCGCCAATGCCTGCGGCTTGGATATCCCGTCCCGGGGGCTGGGATTTGCCCCCTGCGGCGTTGACGATCTGGCGCATGTGCTGCGACCGCGCGCGGTCGGCGGGCAGTTGGAACGCGACGGCATGGTCGAAGTGGTCAGTTCGCTGGAGCGCGACGGGCGCCCGGTGTTCCGCGATCTGCGCTGGGGGGTCTATGTCGTGCTCAAGGCGCAATCCGACTATGCCGCCGCCTGTTTCAGGCAATACGGCCTGCCCACCGATGACACCGGGCGCTATGCGGCGATGTTCAAGCCGTTCCACCTGATCGGCATGGAATTGTCCGTCTCGGTCCTGTCGGCGGCCTTGCGCGGCGAGGCCACGGGCAGCAGCCGCGCCTGGCGTGGCGACGCGGTGGCGGTGACCAAGAAGGCCCTGAAGGCGGGCGAGGTGCTGGACGGCGAAGGCGGATACACGGTCTGGGGCCGGGCGGTGCCGGCCACGGCCTCGGCTCGCGGCGGGCTGCTGCCCATCGGCCTGGCGCACCGGGTTCCGCTGCGGCGCGACGTGGCGGCGGGGCAGGTGCTGCGCCTGGAGGACGTGACGCTGGACGAGAGGGCGACGGGTGTGATCCTGCGGCGCCAGATGATGAGCCCCGCCCTGGGCTGACCGAAGGGAAACGCCGGGGCACGATTATCCGGCTTGTTTTTTGATCAAATTTCCGCAAACCTGCCCCGATACCGCTTCGAGGGGGCGCGAATGGCGGGTTTTTCCGGCTTCGGGATTCGTGGGCTCTGGACAGCGGGACGGACGAAAACCCAGGATCTGACACCAATCTGGCCGGGCAACGGCCTTCCACTCAAGGGCCGATCATACGGCCCAAGCCAACCGGGAGAAAAAGATGAAACGTTTCACCCTTGCCGCTGCGCTGGCCGCCGTGGCTTTGCCGAATATGGCGGCCGCGCAGGGCAACCTGAACCTCTATATCTGGTCGGACTACATCACCGATGCCGCGATCGAACGGTTCACCGCCGAGACCGGCATCAACGTGACGGTCGATGTCTATGACAGT
>CAJQNQ010000288.1 GCA_905479725.1 uncultured Paracoccaceae bacterium
GGCGCGGCGGCCAGGTGCCGGGCCAGAATATCCTCCAGCGCGTGATCCAGCAATTCCTCGCCAACCTCGGCCAGGACCTGCGGGCCGGTCTCGAAATAATACTCGGCCCAGAACTCGCGGCGGCGCCGGCCCTGCGGCAGGGCTTCGGCCCGGGCGCGGAACGCCTTTCCGGCGCGCGCCAGCGGCCCCAGCGCCTGCGGCAGGCGTTCTTCCAGATCGGTCTTGATGGCGCGGGCCAGCACGGGCGCTGCGCCTTCTGTGCCGATCGCCACGGTGACCGGATCCCGGTCCACGATGGCCGGCGTGATGAAATCGCTGGCTTCCAGATTGTCGACGACATTGACCAGCACCCCGGCCCGCACCGCAAAGGCGCGCAGCCGCGCATCCTGCTCGGCCTCGCCATGCGCGGCATAGACCAGTGCGGCGCCTGCGATATCATCCTGGGTTGCCGGGCGGCGGTGCAGCGTGACCTGCGCGTCGCGCGCCCAGTCCGCCAGCTCTTCGCTGGGTGATGCGGCGAACAGCGTCAGGCGCGCGGTTGTCCGTTCCAGCAACCGCAGCTTCGCCAGGGCAAACGCCCCGTCGCCCGCGACGATCACCGTGCGGTCGGCCAGGTCCAGGAAGATCGGAAAATGCTGCATGACGAAGGCCCGAGTGAGGAGTGAATGCTTAGCCAGAAATGGAACAAATTTCCAAAATGAGCAAGATGCCCGCCATAAAGTGGGAGAGCGTTCCGAATAGAGCGCAAAAGGGGTCAGATTGTTCCGTCATCCTGCGCGGCGCCGGTCGAACGTCATGCGCGGGTCCCTGGCGAAGGAATTCCGTTTCGGCCTGTGCAAGGGTTTGCTGGCGGGTTTGGGCGATTTGGTGCCCCGAAAGCCGCAGAATCGATTGCCCCTTGCGTTTTTCCTGGGGCGGATCATACAATAGATAGTTATAACTATCATGTGTGGTTTCTTCCATGGCCGACCCGCTGCACAGCATTGCGAAACAGGTGTTCGACCAGCACGGCCCCCGTTTGTCGGTGTCCGATATCGCCGCGCGGGCCGGGGTCTCGCGCTCGACCGTCTATCAGCGGCTTGGCAGCAAGGCCGATATCCTGCGCCTGTTCAACCCCGATGACGGGGCCGCGCCCGCCGATATCGAGGACCGCATCATGGCGGCGATTCTGAAAGCGGCGCTGCACAGCGGCGTGCGCGCGGCGACGATCGAGGCCATCGCCCGGCGCGCCGGAGTCGGCCCGGCGACCATCTATCGCCGCTACGGGGACAAGGACGGCTTGCTGCGCCGCTTCATCGCCCGCCACGCACCGGTCACGGGGATCAGGGCGTTGCCGCTGGGCAAGGGGCCGGTGCGCGCGCAGTTACGCGCGTTGATCGGGTTTCTGCTGACCTACATGCACGACAACCGCGATATCGTGCGCCTGATCCAGAACGGCAGCGCCGAGGACCGTGCCTATCTGCGGGCGCTGCGCGAAGCGGATCAGTCCACCTCGCGCCGCATCGCTGCGTTTTTCGAGGCGCAGCAGCGCGCAGGGACCATCAGTGCCGAAATTCCGGCCCCGTTGCTGGCGGCAAATCTGGCCGGGATGCTCTATGCCCATACGCTGTTCGAACCAACAGCCGCCGCCATCGACCCGCAGACCAGCGCTGACGCCATCCTGCGCATGTTCGACGCCGTCATCATCGAGGAAACGCCATGAGCGATCTTGTCCTGACCTTCGCGCAGATCGACCGCGACAGCCTGCCCATGGTGGGCGGCAAGGGGGCCAACCTGGGCGAACTCAGCCGCGCCGGGTTTCCGGTTCCGGACGGGTTTTGCGTCACCACGCAGGGCTACCGCGCCTTTGTTGCCCCGGCCGAGGCCGAGATCGGGCGTCTGTTGGCGGGGCTGGACCCGGCAGACCTGCCCGCGCTGCGGCTGGCGGGCGAAAGCGTCCGCGCCAGGCTGGGCCAACTGGACCTGCCCGAAGATCTGGTTGCCGAGGTGCGATCCGCCTGGGCGGGCGCCGGGACGGAGCAGGCCTATGCCGTGCGCTCCTCCGCCACCGCCGAGGATCTGCCGGGCGCGTCGTTTGCCGGGCAGCAGGACACCTACCTGAACGTCGTCGGCATCGATGCGCTTCTGGGCCGGATCAAGGCATGCCTGATCTCGCTCCATACCGACCGCGCGATTCTCTATCGCATCCAGAACGGTTTCGCGCATGAGCAGGTCGCGCTGTCGGTGGTCGTGCAGCACATGGTGTCGCCCGAGCTTTCCGGCATCCTGTTCACCGCCGATCCGATTTCGGAAAACCGCCATATCCTGTCCATCGATGCCAGTTTCGGGCTGGGCGAGGCTTTGGTGTCCGGGCTGGTCAGCGCCGATCTCTACAAGGTCGACAAGCGCAGCCGCGCGATCACCGAGACCGAAATCGCCCGCAAGACGCTGGCGATCCAGCCTGTGGACGGCGGCGGCACCCGCACGGTTGATCTGGACGACGCGCAACAAACCCGGCCTGCGCTGACGCCCGAGCAGGTTCTTGACCTGGCCGATATCGGCGCGCGGATCGAAGCGCATTACGGCACGCCGCAGGATATCGAATGGGCCATCGCGCAGGGGCGCGTGTTCATCACCCAATCGCGCCCGATCACCTCGCTCTACCCGGCGCCGCGGGTCACTGATCCACAGGGCGCTCTGCACATCTTCCTGTGCCTGTCGCATTTGCAGGTGATGACCGACGCCATGCCGCCGCTGTCGCTTTCGCTCTGGCGGTTCTTTCCGCCGGTCGGCCTGGCCGAGGATGGCGGCACCCGATTCATGCAGGATATCGGCGGGCGCCCCTTTGCCGATCTCAGCCCGATCCTGCGGCATCCGCTGGGGCGCAGGATCGTCACCAACTTCCTTGGCTTTGCCGATCAGTTGACCCAGGCCGCGGTCCGCGCGGTGGTCGAGCGCCCCGAATTCCTGGCCAGCGGACCGCGCTACAGCCCGTTCAGCCTGTTGCGCCTGATCCGGCGCTATGCGCGGCGGGTGCCGCTTGCGCTGTTCATCGCGCGCCCCACACCTGTGACCGATCAGGCGTTGCAGGCGATGGACGCCTATGTCGCCGAGGTTCGGCAGGCGTTGCTGGACCCGTCCGCCGATCATGCCGTCCGGCTGGAACGTGGTCTGGCGGCCCTGTCGGGCATGTTGCCGGTGGCGGGTGAATGGGTGCCGAAAATGGCGGCCGGCATCATCGCGCAGCGCCTGCTGCACCGCGTCGCCGGGGCGCAAAATGCCGGCCTGGTCGCCGATCTGGAGCGCGGGGTCGAGGGGAACGTGGTCACCGACATGAACCTTGCCATCGGCGACCTGGCGGACCTGGCGCGCGACGATCCGGCGGCCTTGTCGGCGCTGGCCGCGGGCAAGAGACCCGGCGGCGACACGGATTTCGTCCGGGCGCTGGACGCCTTCATGGCGACCTATGGTGCGCGCGGCCCGTCGGAAATCGACCCCAGCAGACCGCGCTGGCATGAAGACCCCGCGTCGCTGTTGCAGATGATCCACGGCATGACCGGGCACGCCGAAGCCGGAACCCATCGGCGGCACTACCGGGGCCTGATCGACGCCGCCGGGGTGGCAGCCATCGAGCTGCCGCGCCGCGTGGGGCTGATGCGCCGCCCATTGGTCCGGCGCCTGATCCGCGTGTCGCGGGCCCATATGCCGCTGCGCGAGCACCATAAACTTCTGATGATCCGCACGGTGGATGTGCTCAAGTCGCTGATACTGGAGATCGCCGATGACCTGGCCCGCCGCAGGATCATCGCGCAGCCGGACGACATCTGGTTCCTGACGGTCGCCGATCTGCGCGACGCGCTTTCGGGGCGCGTCGATGACCTGCGCGCGCAGGTCACCGAACGGCGCGCGGCCTTTGGCCAGCATGCCCGCAAAGCCCCGCCCCGGGTGATCACCAGTGATGGGGAAATTCCGCGTGTGTCCCTGTCGATCGACGGCGCGCCACAGGGGGCGCTGCTGGGAAGCCCGGTTTCCGCCGGGGTGTATGAAGGGGTCGCGCATGTCGTGCTGGATCCCGGGCGCGAGAGTCTCAAGCCCGGCGAAATCCTGGTTGCGCCCTTCACCGATCCGGGCTGGACGCCGCTCTTTGTCAACGCCGGCGCGCTGGTGACGGAAGTCGGCGGGCTGATGACCCACGGGTCGGTGGTGGCGCGCGAATACGGCATTCCGGCCGTGGTCGGGCTGGCCGACGCGACAAGGACGATCAAGACAGGCGACCGCCTGCGCATCAATGGCGATCTGGGCTTCGTTCAGATCCTGACGGAGGACGACCCATGAAAAGCACCGCCTTGTTCATGGCCGCGGCCCTGCTGATCCTGATGGGATTGGCGCTGGCGCAGGGCGGCGGCACCTTCCGCGAAGGAATGGCGACATCGGGGCGACAGCTGATCCGGTTCCTGCCGATCCTGATCATCGCGGTCCTGTTGGCCGGGTTTATGGAAACCCTGTTGCCGCAGCGGATCGTCGATAACCTGCTGTCCGATACCGCCGGGTTCAAGGGCATCGTCATTGCCTGGTTTGCCGGGATCATCACGCCGGGCGGCAGCATCGTCGGCATGCCGATCATCGCCGGGCTTTACCGCGCGGGCGTGGGCACGGCGGTGCTGATGACCTATGCCACCTCGCTGGCCACGCTGTCGTTGATGCGCGTCCCAATCGAGGCCGGGTTCTATGGCTGGCGTCTGACGGCGCTGCGGATCGGGGTCTCGCTGGGACTGCCGTTCATCGCCGGGGGGCTGACCTTGCTGTTCGTGCGGCTGACCGAATAGCCGGATCAGCCGTCCGACAGGCCGCCGAGCGCCGCCTCGACGCGGTCCCACTCGGCGCCATCGGGCAGGCCCAGCCGGATCCAGGTGGCAGAATAGGGAAAGACGCGCGACCAGATGTGACGGCGCGCCAGCCTGTCCTGCGCCTGCGCGGCATCGGGCGTGGCATAGGTGCGAAACAATTCCGTGCCGCCCACCAGCCGCCAGCCCGCCCGCCGCGCCAGGGCGTCCAGCCGCGCGGCGTCCGCGGCCAGACGGCGGCGGGTGTCGCGCGCCCAGCCGTCATCGCGCAACGCCAGCGTGCCGATGAACTGCGCCGGGCCGGACACCGCCCATGGTCCCGCCATATCGTGAAGCCGCGCCCGCAGGCCCGCGCCCGCCAGCGCAAAGCCCAGCCGCACCCCCGCCAGCCCGTAGAACTTGCCGAACGAGCGCAAGACCAGCACCCGGTCACCAACCCGCCCGGCCAGCGAGCGTTCCGGCACCGGGTCGGCGAAGCTTTCATCGACCACCAGCAGACCGACCTGCGTGGCCAGCGCGGCCAGCGCGCCCGGCTCAAAGCTCTGGCCATCGGGGTTGTTGGGGTTGACCACCACGGCCAGGTCGGCCCCGGCCAGCGCGCCCGGCGTCTCGGCGGTGCGCACCCGCCACCCGGCGCCGCGCAGGGCGGCGGCATGTTCGTTATAGGTGGGGGACAACACCGCCGCCTGTTCCGCCGGGCGCAGGCGCGGATACAGCTGAATGGCAGCCTGCGCCCCGGCCAGCGGCAAAATGGTTGCGGGCGCGGCGCCGTAAGCCCGGGCGGCGGCGGCGATCAGGTCCTGCTGCGCCTGCGCTGTCGGCAGCGCGGTCCAGACGGACGCGGGCAGCTGCGGCACCGGATAGGGACGGCGGTTGATGCCCGTGGACAGGTCGATCCAGCCACCCGCGCCATAGGTCGCGCGGGCATCGTCCAGATTGCCGCCATGGTCGCGGGTGCTCACCAGCCTGTTCCTGCCATCAGTGCCAACACCCCCACGGCTACCGCGATCATCGCCCGCCGGTAAAGGGCCAGTGCGCGGGTCAGGTCTTGCGGTGTCGGATCCGGCGCGCCTTCATTGACCCAGGGCTCGGCGGAAACCGTGTCGCCATAGATCCTTGGGCCGGACAGGCGCACACCCAGAGCGCCCGCCATCGCCGCCTCGGGCCAGCCCGCGTTGGGCGAGCGGTGGTTGCGCGCATCGCGGGCCATGCAGCGCAAGGCCCGCGATGCGGCGCCCGAGACCAGCGCGAAGATCAGCCCGGTCAACCGCGCGGGAACCCAGTTGACCACATCGTCCAGCCGGGCCGCGGCCCAGCCGAAGGCGCCATGCCTTGGCGTCAGATGGCCGATCATCGAATCCAGCGTGTTGATCGCCTTGTAGGCGGCAATGCCGGGCAGCCCGGCCACCACCCCCCAGAACAGCGGTGCCAGGATGCCGTCGCTGGTGTTCTCGGCCAGGCTTTCGGTGGCCGCGCGGGCCACCCCGGCGCTGTCCAGCCGCGCCGGATCGCGCCCGACAATCATCGCCACCGCATGGCGGGCGGCGGGCAGGTCGCCGCGCGCAAGGGGCCGGGCGACGGCCTGCACATGGTCATGCATCGAGCGCAGCGCGATCAGCGGCCAGGCCAGAACCCCCAGGATCAGCGTGCCCGCCCCGTTTCCCGGCACCCACGCCTGCACCAGCCATCCCAGCCCCAGCGCCAGCCCGACGGTGATCAGCGTGGCGGCGACGCCCCGCGACCGCCGCCGCGCGCAAGGCGCATCGGGATCGTTCCACCGCCGGTCCAGCAGGGCGATCAGCCGTCCCGCCCATGTCACCGGGTGGCCGATCCGCCGATAGACGGCGTCCGGCCAGCCCAGCAGGGCGTCCAGCGCCATCGCCACCAGCATCGCCCCGGCAAGGCTCATGCCGTGCCGCCCGCGTCGAACCGCACGACTTGCGTGAACCCCGCTTCCGTCAGTGCCCGCACGCCCAGCGCCGGCACCGCGCCGGGGGCAAAGATCAGCCCGCGCGCGCTGCCGGTATGGGCGATGATCCAGCCCAGCGCGCCCAGATCGCGGGCCAGCGCCGCAGTCGGATCCAGCGCCGGGCCGCGCAGTGCCAGGCTGCGCTGCGCCGATTGCGTGGCCAGCGCCGCCATCCGCGCCACTGCCATGCCCTCGCACCAATCAACGATCAGATCGGCGAAGTCGGCAAACCGCGTGTCCGCCGGGTCGGTGCGGCGGGGCGGGCCAACGAAGCCGCCCAGCACGGCGAAGCGGGGTAGCGCTGGCAGCGGGCGCAGGATCCGCCCCTCGCGCGGGGCGAACAGCAGGCGCTCGGGCTGCGGAAACATCAGCGGGTCGCTGGCCCCTTCGATCTGCGCGCAGATCCGGGCCAGGGCTTCGGGCGTGCCGGAAAATCCAAGCGCCCGCGCCGTGGCCACCAACCCGGCGGTGGACGAACCCGCGCCGCCACCGGGCGGCATGGTCGCGCCCAGAACGATCGGCCTGTCCGGAACCGGCACGTCCAGCGCGGCGCACAGATCGACCAGCCGCGCCGATGTCAGGGTGGCGTCGAAATCCATGTCCGGGTCGGTGCCCGCCCAAAACGACGGGCAAGGCAGGGAAACCAGCGCGACCGGACCATCCGGCCCCAGGCGCCCCTGCATCAGTTCACCGAAATGCCCGGCCACCCGCTGCTGCGGGGCCTTTTGTGTCTGGGCGCGGTGGATTTGGGCAAGCGGGGTGTGCGGCATCGATGGGACCATGTTTTGTGCCGCTTATCTGCGATCCATCCGGCGCCTGAGCAAGCGAAACCGACGCATCCCGCCCCGGTTTTCCGTCAGAACGTTCAGTTGGCGATGTTGCGCAGCACCCGCAGCATGGTCAGCGTCTGCGCGATGACCGGCACGGGGGATTCCGTGGCCAGAACCACGTCGCCGGGCTGGATCTCGAAGCGCCGCGCGGCAAACAGCCCGTCGGCGCTGGTCAGATCGAAGGTAAACACCACCTGCGTTTTTTGCGGCCCGCTGCCGGTCAGGCTGACCGCGCTTTCGGGATAGTCGCGCAACACCATCACGCCCAGCAGATCGGCGCGGGTATCGGACAGGCCGCCGATTGTCGACAGTGCGTCCAGCGCGGTGATTTCCTCGCGCTCGAAATACACCACCTGCTCGCGCCCGGCGGCACCAAGCGCAATATAAGTGCGCTGGTCTTCCTCCACCAGAATACGGTCGCCGCCGCGCAACTGGATGTCGTTCGCCGGGTCGGCAAACAGCGTGCGCGCGGGAATGGCATAGGCCTGTCCGGCCCGGTTCAGCCGCACGACCGGGTTGCGCAGCTCGGTGTCGATGCCACCTGCCTCGGCCAGAACGCTCAGGATCGTCGGGCTGATTTCGGGCAGGTCGATGCGCCCGGGGCTGGCCACGCCCGTCACAACATCGATGGTGTTGCGTGACCCGGGGGTGACCGTCAGTTGCACCTGTCCGTCAGGCACGATGGCGGTGATCTCGCGCTGGATATCACGCCGCGCTGCTTCGGCGGACATGCCGGAAATCCGCAATTCACCGATATAGGGAACAAAGATCCGGCCCGACGCGGAGACCGGGATCAGCTGCATCTCCACGTTGCGGTTCTCGCCCGAAGTCAAAAGCGAATCGGGCTGGTTGTCCCAGATCGACAAGCTCACGCGGTCCCCGGCGCGGATGATCCGTGCCGAGGGCGCCGCGCCGGTTGTCACCCAGCGGTGACGGAGCTCGGGCCGGGCGACAGGCCAGTCGCGGATATCGGCCAGCGACTGGCGGGTAATGGCCACGACCTGGACTTCGGCGTCAGGGTCCTGCGTGCCGCGCAACACCTCGCTTTGCAGGGCGGCGCCGCGCGGCATCGAACAGGCGCCGAGCAGCAGGGGCAGCAGCAGAACACCGAGTGTCAGCCGCAAACGGCCGCCGTTCCACGTCAAGATGCCGGCCCTGTGTCTGCTGTGTTCCAAAGTGTCTGCCGCCAGGTTCCCGGCCACCGTTGGCGCGGAAACAACCGGCGGATACGGGGCGTTGATGGTGTCGTCTGCGGGCAAGCTACAGGGCTTGGGTCAGTGCGACAAGCCGTTCAATGGGGCGCAATCCGTCCAACCTCGCCCAACAGGTGACGCAACTGTGCCTGTCCCCGGCGCGGAAACGCCCTTTGCACCGGGGGTCGCGCGCAGTAGCCTTTGACCAATGGCGATGTCGAACCGGGGCCGGGCATGAGCGATGGACATACACTGAAAGCCGATGCGATTGTCATCGGGGCTGGGCAGGCGGGTTTGGTGGCGGCGAACGAGCTTTGCGCCCGTGGCCTGTCCGTCCTGCTGCTGGACCAGGAGGGCGCGCAGAACCTGGGCGGTCAGGCGTTCTGGTCGCTGGGCGGGTTGTTCATGGTCGACACGCCGGAACAGCGGCGCATGAAGATCCGCGATTCGCGGGGACTGGCGCTGTCGGACTGGATGGGTTCGGCGCAGTTCGACGGCCCGCAGGATACCTGGCCACGCCGCACCGCCGAGGCGTATGTCGATTTCGCCGCCACCGAAATGCGGCCCTGGCTGCACGGGCTGGGAATGCGCTGGTTCCCGGTGGTCGGCTGGGCCGAGCGCGGCGGCGCGATGGCGCACGGCCATGGCAACACCGTGCCCCGCTTTCATGTGACCTGGGGCACCGGCCCGGGCGTTCTGGCCCCGTTCCTGCGCCTGGCGCGCCAGCATGAGGCCAACGGGCTGCTGCGATTTGCCTTCCGCCACCGGGTGACCGGGCTGTCCCTGACCGGCGGGCGCATCGCGGGCGTCAGCGGCGAGGTTCTCGAACCCACGGATGTGGAGCGCGGCCAGCAATCCAGCCGCACCGTGACCGGCACGTTCGAGGCACAGGCGGGGGCGGTGATCGTCACCTCGGGCGGTATCGGCGGCGATCTGGAGCGCGTGCGGCGCGCCTGGCCTGTGAAGCGTCTGGGTCCGGCACCCGCGCGGATGATTTCGGGCGTGCCGGCGCATGTCGATGGCGCGATGATCGAGGTCGCGCAACAGGCCGGTGCCGCCACGATCAACACCGACCGGATGTGGCATTACACCGAAGGCGTGCGCAACTGGGCACCGATCTGGCCGTCGCACGGGATTCGTGTTTTGCCCGGCCCGTCTTCCATGTGGTTCGATGCGCTGGGCAACCGGATGGAGGCCCCGTTTCTGCCCGGGTTTGACACGCTGGGCACGCTGCGGCGCATCCTGTCCACCGGGCATGACTATTCCTGGTTCATCCTGACGCAATCGATCATCAAGAAGGAATTTGCGCTGTCCGGGTCCGAGCAGAACCCGGATCTGACATCCGGGCGCTGGAGTGAGGTGCTCAAGGCGCGGCTGGGCGCGCGGGGCAAGGCCCCCGCGCCGGTCGAGGCGTTCAAGGAGCACGGCGCCGATTTTGTGGTCGCCGATACGCTGGACGCACTGATTGGCAAGATGAACGCGCTGGGCGAAGTGCCGCTTGATGCCGCGCATATCCACGCGCAGATCGCCGCGCGTGATGCGCAGATCGACAACCCGTTCGGCAAGGACGCGCAGATCACCGCCATTCGCGGCGCGCGGCGCTACCGGGGCGACAAGTTGATCCGCACGGCAAAGCCGCACCGCATTCTGGACCCCGAACAAGGGCCGTTGATCGGCGTGCGCCTGTCGATCCTGACGCGCAAGACGCTGGGCGGGTTGCACACCGATCTGGACGGCGCGGTGCTGGACGCCGAGGGCTATCGCATCGACGGGCTGTTCGCGGCGGGCGAATGCGCGGGGTTCGGCGGCGGCGGGTATCATGGGTATAACGCGCTGGAGGGAACCTTTCTGGGCGGGTGCATTTTTTCAGGGCGCAACGCGGGACGGGCGGCGGCGGGTTAGGGGGCTCTGCCCCCCGGCCTGCGGCCTCCCCCCGGGATATTTGAGGACAGATGATGACGGGAACGATCAAGGCTTGCGTGTTCGATGCCTACGGCACGTTGTTCGATGTAGGGGCGGCGGCACGGGTTGCCGCGTCCGAGAAGGGGGCCGAAAGCTGGGCGCCGAAATGGCCGCAACTGGCCGCCGACTGGCGCAGAAAACAACTGGAATACACCTGGTTGCGCGCGGTGGCGGAGGCGCATATCGATTTCTGGCAGGTCACGCAGGACGGGCTGGACTGGGCGCTGGAGGCCGCCGGGCTGACCGACCCGGCGCTGCGCGAACGCCTGTTGGCGCTCTATTGGGAGCTGGACGCCTATCCGGAAGTGCCCCAGATGCTGGCGACGCTGGCGCAGAGGGGCCAGCGGCTGGCGATCCTGTCGAACGGCTCGCCAGGGATGCTGGACGGTGCGGTGTCATCCGCCGGATTGGACGGTCAGTTCGAGGCGCTGCTGTCGGTGCAGGATGTCGGCGTGTTCAAGCCGCATCGCCGGGTCTATGACCTGGTGGGCAGGCAGATGGGGGTCGCCCCGCACGAGGTGCTGTTCGTGTCGTCCAATGGCTGGGACGCCTGCGCCGGGGCCGCCTATGGCTTTGTCGGCGCCTGGGTGAACCGCGACGGTGCGCCGCCGGACCGTTTGCATGGCAAGCCCGCGCATGAGTTGCGCAGCTTGCAGGGGCTGCCGGATCTGGTGAAAAGCCTTTAACCTGCGAAATTTCTGCTGGCGAAACCCGCAGCGCGTTCCTAACCTGGGCGGATGAGCGATTCCCTCGACAGCCGTTACTCCTGGACGCGCCTGTTTCTGTCCCTTGGGCTGGCGACGGTGGGCAATGCCGGCATGTGGTCGGTGATCGTTGTCCTGCCCGCGCTTCAGGCCGATTTCGGCGGTGGGCGCGGCGATGCGTCCTTGCCCTATACTCTGACGATGATCGGCTTCGCGCTGGGCAACCTGCTGATCGGCCGCGCCGTGGACCGGTTCGGCGTGGCACGGGCCCTGGCCGGGGCGGCGTTGGTGTCCGGCGCGGGCTATGTCGCGGCGGCGCTCAGCCCGTCGATGCTGCTGCTATCCGTCGCGCAGGGGATCATCGGCTTTGGCACGGCGGCGTTCTTTGGCCCGCTGATCGCGGATGTGTCCCTGTGGTTCCGGCGTCGCCGGGGCATCGCGGTGGCCATCGTGGCGAGCGGCAATTACCTGGCGGGCGCGATCTGGCCGGTGCTGCTGAGCGGAGTATTGACCGATCAGGGCTGGCGCGCGGTCTATTTCGTGCTGGCTGTGCTGGTGGTGGCGGTTATCCTGCCCGGATCGACGCTGCTGCGCCACCGCTTGCCAGACAGCAGCCTGACCGCAGAGGCGCAGGCCACCAGCCTGACCCCGCGCCGGGTTCCGTTTTCCCCCGCCGTGCTGATGTGGATGCTGGCGGCGGCGGGCGTGGCCTGTTGCGTGGCGATGTCTATGCCACAGGTGCATATCGTTGCGCTGGCCGTCGATCTCGGGCTGGGCCAGGCGGTTGGCGCGCAAATTCTGGCCGTCATGTTGCTGGGCGGCGTGGTTTCGCGTCTGGTTTCGGGACTGATCGCCGACAGGCTGGGCGGGGTTGCGACCCTGCTGACCGGCTCGGTCGGGCAGATGATCGGCCTGATGCTGTATCTACCGGCCGACGGGCAGACCTCGCTCACCGTGGTCAGCCTGATCTTCGGCCTGAGCCAGGGGGGGATCGTGCCCGCCTACGCGATCATCGTGCGCGAATACATGCCCGCCAAGGAGGCCGGCACACGGGTCGGTTTTGTCATCATGGCGACGATCCTGGGCATGGCGTTGGGCGGCTGGATGAGCGGCTGGATCTACGACATGACCGGCTCGTATAGCCTGGCCTTCGTCAACGGTATCCTGTGGAATGCCGCGAATATCGCGATCATGCTGGTGATCCTGTTCAGCGGCCGTCGGCGCAAGACGCCGCTTGCGGCCACCGTCTGACGGGCCTTGCACCGTTGCAGATGTCCGGCTTAGGATTTCGGCACCAGACAGGATCCGACCATGCCCCATGACCACGACCACGGCGACCATGACAACCACCTGGACCCGATGGACGCGCGGGTGCGGGCGCTAGAAACCATTCTGGTGCAAAAAGGGTTGATCGACCCTGCCGCCGTGGATGCGATCATCGACACCTATGCCAACAAGGTCGGCCCGCGCAATGGCGCGCAGGTGGTGGCGCGGGCCTGGACGGATCCGGAGTTCGCCGCCTGGCTGGCGCGCGACGCCACGGCGGCGATTGCCGACATGGGCTTCACCGGCCGTCAGGGTGAGCACATGCAGGCCGTGTTCAACACGCCCGACCAGCACAACGTTATCGTCTGCACGCTGTGCTCGTGCTACCCGTGGTCGGTGCTGGGCCTGCCGCCGGTCTGGTATAAATCCCCCGCCTACCGCGCGCGCGTGGTGATAGAGCCGCGCGCGGTGCTGGCCGAGTTCGGCCTGACCCTGCCGGTTTCCACCCGCATCCGCGTGTGGGATTCCACCGCCGAGCTGCGCTATCTGGTGGTGCCGATGCGCCCCGAGGGCACCGAAGGGATGGACCTGACCGCACTGGCCGATCTGGTGACGCGCGAAGCCATGGTGGGCACCGGCTTGCCCCGGTTGCCCGCATGAACGGCCCGCATGATCTGGGCGGGCGCATGGGCTTCGGGCCAATCCCGCTGGAGGTTGACGAGCCGATCTTCCACGCCGATTGGGAAGCGCGCGCGCTGGGCATCACGCTGACCTGCGGCGCGCTGGGCCACTGGACGCTGGACGAAAGCCGCCACGCGCGTGAATCGCTGCCGCCTGCGGTTTACTACAGCGCAAGTTACTATGAGATATGGGAGCGTGCGCTGGAGGCGCTGCTGTTGCGGCACGCCCTGGTGACCGAGGATGATCTGGCGCGAGGGCAGGCCGCCGCAGGCGAAGCGCATCCCCGTCGCTTGCCCGCAGCCCGTGTCCCGGCGGTGCTGGCGTCAGGCGGGCCGACGGATCGCCCGGTCGCAACGCCTGCGCGGTTTCAGCCCGGCGACCGGGTGCGCGCGCGGCTGATGCACCCGAAGACCCACACCCGGATGCCGGGCTATCTGACCGGGCGTCCCGGCGTGATCGAGGCCGATCGCGGCGGCTTCGTGCTGCCCGACAGCAATGCCCATGGCGGCGGTGAAAACCCCGAACGGCTTTACACCGTGGTGTTCGAGGCCGCGCGGGTCTGGGGGCAGGGCGCGGAGCCGGGTGTGACGATCAGCGCCGATCTGTGGGAGAGCTATCTTGAACCCGCCTGACGCGCCGAAACCCGGCGCCCGGCCGTTCGACGATCCGCCCTTTGAGGAGCCCTGGCAAGCGCAGGTCTTTGGCCTGACCGTGGCGCTGAACGAGGCCGGCGTATTCGATTGGCCAAGCTGGGCGCAGGCGCTGGGTGCGCAGATCAAAACCGGCGCGCCCTATTGGCAGGCGTGGCTAAGCGCGTTGGAAGCGGTGCTGGCCGAGCGTGATCTTGCCCTGCCCGCCGACGTGGCCGATCTGGCGCGGCGCTGGCACGAGGCGGCGCTGGCCACACCCCATGGCCAGCCCATCCGGCTGGAAAACGCCGGCGCCTAAGCCGCCCACTTGATCGAGCAGCCGACCGACGGCACCTGATCTTGCGGGCCGTGGCCGGTGCGGGCGATCTGCATCATCGCCTCGAACAGCTCGCGCCGGGCGTCGGGCGCCGCCGGACGAGAGCCGGACGCGTCCAGCCGCCCACGGTATTGCAGGCCCCGATCCGCGTTCAGGCCAAAGAAATCCGGCGTGCATTGCGCGTTCCAGGCCCGTGCAACGGTCTGATCGGCATCATGCAGATAGGGAAAGGTGAAGCCCTGCCGCACGGCCATCCTGCGCATGTTGTCGAAACTGTCGGCGGGGTAGGCGAGCGCGTCATTCGAGCAGATCGCCGCAACACCGATCCCGGCGGCTTGCAGATCGCGCGCATCGCGCACAATCCGGTCTATCACCGCCAGCACATAGGGGCAGTGATTGCAGATGAACATCACCAGCGTGCCATTTGGTCCGGCGATCTCGCCCAGCGCATAGGTTTTCCCATCAGTGGCGGGCAGGGTGAATTCTGGCGCGTGCCAGCCGAAATCACAGACGGGGGGCTTTGTCAGGGCCATGGGGACCTCCGGTTCGTTTGGCGGACAATCGACGCCGATATCCTGAGGCGCCGGGCGGGGCTGTCAAGCCTTGCCCGAATTCCTCTAGGCAGGTGCAGGAACCCATGATAGCGCGAATGGATGCAATCACTGACGGATCCCTTGAACCCAAGGCTCGGGCTGGCCACGCTTGGCGTGGTCGTGGCGTCGGCCCTGTTCGGAATTGTCCCCGTGTTCGCCCGGTCGCTGACCGATGCGGGCATGGCCGCCCACGCGGTGGCCTTTTACCGCTACGTGCTGGCCGTTGCCGTGCTGATGCCGGTGGTCTGGCACTGGCGGCACTTGCCACGCACACTGGCCTGGGGCGCGTTTGTCGGCGTGGTGATGGGGCTGGGCTGGGTTGGCTATGTCCGCGCGATCGAGGTCGTGCCGTTGTCCACCGCCGGCGTGCTCTACATGACCTATCCGGCCTTCGCGCTGGTCTTTTCCTGGGCGCTGTTCGGCGACCGGCCCAGCGGGCGGGGGATCATCGCGTCGCTGATGATCGTGGCCGCCGCCGCCCTGGTCAGCCGTCCCGGCGCCGTGCCGCCGGAACATGTGCCGGCGCTGATCCTGTCGCTGGCCGCGCCGGCCGGCTTCGGGCTGGGGATCTCGGTTCTGGTGCACCGCTTGATCGACATTCCGGTCCTGGCGCGGATCGGCGTCGTGTCGGCGGGATCGGTGATCGGGCTTGCGCCCCTGATGCTGGCCACACCGCTGGAGGCCATCGTGCCCGCCAGCGCCAATGGCTGGCTGATGGTCGTGGGAATCGGTCTGGGCACCGCGCTGATCCCGCAGCTGATCTACACATTCTGCTCGCCCCTGATCGGCACCGCGCGCACCGCCATGGCCGGAAGCATCGAACTGCCGGTGATGTTTGCCGTGGGCTGGTTCTTCTTCAACGAAT
This sequence comes from uncultured Paracoccaceae bacterium, assembly GCA_905479725.1. Lineage (GTDB taxonomy): Bacteria > Pseudomonadota > Alphaproteobacteria > Rhodobacterales > Rhodobacteraceae > Pararhodobacter. Next base: position 15,853 of record CAJQNQ010000288.1, read on the forward strand.
CGCTTTATGCGGCGCAGGGGATCGCGCTGATCCTGGTGATCGCCGCCATCGTCATCACCCCGGCCAAGCGCGCGCGGTCCATCGCCGCGACGCTCAAGCCCGGGGACTGATCGCGCAACACCCGCAACCCGGCAGCGCAGCCGGGTGCCCGTGACCATCAAAAAGCCAGACTGCCCTGCAAGACTGCGCGAATCGCCCGGTTCCGTGCTGCAAAGAGGTCTTGAATGAAAATCGCCGTTGTCGGTCTGGGCTATGTCGGCCTGTCAAACGCGATCCTGCTGGCGCAGAATCACGAGGTTGTCGCACTGGATACCGATGCGGCGCGGGTCGCGGCGCTGAACGCTGGTCTCAGCCCGGTCGAGGACAAGGACGCCACCGAGTTTCTGGCGCGCGGCGGATTGACCCTGCGCGCGACCAGCGACGGCGCCGACGCTCTGGGCGATGCCGCGTTCGTCGTCATCGCCACGCCCACCGATTATGACCCGCAGACCAATCAGTTCGACACCACCAGCGTCGAGGGGGTTGTCGATCAGGTGCTGGCGCTGAACCCTGGCGCGGTGGTGGTCATCAAATCGACCGTTCCGGTGGGCTTTACCGAACGCCTGCGCGCGCAGAAAGGCTGCGATTCCATTCTGTTTTCGCCCGAATTCCTGCGCGAAGGGCGGGCGCTGCATGACAACCTTTTCCCCTCGCGCATCATCGTCGGCGAACGCAGCGAACGCGCGCGCGTCTTCGCCGGCCTGCTTCAGGAAGGGGCGCGGGTGGATTGCCCCGTCCTGTTCGCCGATCCGACCGAGGCCGAGGCGATCAAGCTCTTCGCCAACACCTTCCTGGCGCTCCGCGTGGCGTTCTTCAACGAGCTGGACAGCTACGCCATGGTGCGCGGACTGGAAACGCGGCAGATCATCGACGGCATCGGTCTGGATCCGCGGATCGGCGGGCATTACAACAACCCGTCCTTTGGTTATGGCGGCTATTGCCTGCCCAAGGATAGCAAGCAGCTGCTGGCCAATTACCAGGACGTGCCGCAAAACCTGATCGCCGCCGTGGTCGAGGCCAATGCAACCCGCAAGGACCTGATCGCGCAGCAGATCGCGGCGCTGGGGCCCAAGGTTGTCGGCGTCCACCGGCTGGTGATGAAGGCTGGGTCCGACAATTTCCGCCAAAGCGCGATTCTGGGCGTGATCGAGGGGTTGCAGGCGCTGGGTATCAGCGTGATCGTGCATGAACCCGGGGTCAGCGCGGATGATTTCACGCAGGCTCCGCTGGAAAACGACCTGGCGGCGTTCAAGGCCCAGGCCGATCTGATCGTCGCCAACCGGCGCTCGGCCGATCTGGCCGATGTGCCGCACAAGCTGTTCACCCGCGATCTGTTCGGCGTGGATTGATCCGCGCGTCTCGCCGCTTGCCGCATGGGGGAAAATTGCGCATCGTTGCCGCCTGACTGAAAAGGGGGGCAAGGTGCCATGCGGTTTCACGGCTATTTTCGCAGTTCGTCAAGCTACCGGTGTCGCATCGCGTTCAATCTGAAGGGGCTGGCTTTTGACTTCGTGCCGGTCCATCTGGTCAGGGACGGCGGCCAGCAGCGCACCAACGCCTACCGCGCCCTGAACCCGCAGGGGCTGGTTCCGGTGCTGGAGGTGGACGGGCAGGTGCTGACCCAGTCGCCGGCGATTCTCGAATGGCTTGAGGAGGTGCACCCGCAACCGCCGCTGCTGCCGCCGGACCCCATGACCCGCGCCGCGGTCCGCGCGTTCTGCGCCGTCATCGCCTGCGAGATCCATCCGCTGCAGAACCTGCGCGTGTTGCAACATCTGGGCGCCGAATTCGGTCAGGATCAGGATGGCAAGAACGCCTGGTGCCGGCGTTGGATCGGCGATGGGCTGGCGGCCTGCGAGGCGCTGCTGAAGGACCGCCACGGAACGCGATTCGCCTTTGGCGACCAGCCCGGCCTGGCCGAGGTGTATCTGGTTCCGCAACTGTTTTCCGCGCAGCGATTCGGTGTGGACATGGCGGCTATGCCCCGGTTGCGGACCATTGCCGGTGCCTGCGAGGGGTTGCCCGCCTTCGCGCAGGCCCACCCGTCGCGCCAGCCAGACGCGGAATAGGGAAATATTATACCGCCGTGAAACAATTGATTAGGTTGGGTGGCGGGATCGTGAAATAAAATTTGCAGAGTCCCCAGTTGGACCTTGCACTCGCAACGAAATATTCGAATAGTTGACCGATCAGTCACCGAAAGAAGTGTTGGCAATATAGTGCCACTTGTGCAAGTATTTGCCGCTTGAGACTGAAAATTGTTCTTGGGAGGAGAAAGAATGATGAAGAAAACTGCAATGAAGGCCCTTCTGGGTGCCGTCGCCGCGATTGCCGTGAGCGCCAGCGCCGCCGCCGCGCAGGAAGTCACCCTGCGGATGCATCAATTCCTGCCCGGGGCCGCCAACGTGCCGTCCCTGATCCTGGATCGCTGGGCGGATGCCGTCGAGGCGGACTCGAATGGCCGGATCAAGATCGAACGCTACAATGCCATGGCGCTGGGCGGCACACCGCCCGAACTGATGGATCAGGTGCTCGACGGTATCGCCGACATCATCTGGACGGTGAACGGCTACACGCCGGGTCGTTTCCCGCGCACCGAGGTCTTTGAACTGCCGTTCTTCGTGTCGAACCCGCGCGCCGCTTCGGCCGCGCTGTGGACCATGTACGAAAACGAAATGCAGCAAGATTTCGCGGGTGTTCGTCAGCTTGGCATGTGGGTTCACGGCCCGGGCATGATCCATACCAGCACGCCCGTCGCGGCGCCTGAAGATCTTCGCGGCATGAAGATCCGCGGTGGCTCGCGCATGGTCAACGATCTGCTGACCCAGCTGGGCGCCGAGCCTGTCGGCCTGCCCGTCACCGGCATCCCCGAAGCCCTGTCGCGCGGTGTGATCGACGGCACCACCATCCCGTGGGAAGTCGCCGGCATCCTGCGTGTGCAGGAACTGGTGAGCAACCACACCGAATTCGAGGGCCCGGCGCTGTATACGCTGACCTTCTCGTTCGCCATGAACCAGGATGTCTATGACGCCATGCCTGCCGATCTTCAGCAGGTCATCGACGACAACTCAGGTCTGAACTTCTCGGTCTTTGCCGGCGGCACGCAGACCGCAGCAGATGGCCCGATCCGGGCCGCAGCTGTCGAGCGGGGGAACACCATCATCACCATATCCGAGTCGGACGCACAGGTCTGGGCCGAGGAAGCACAGCCGATCTATGCGGCCTGGGTTGCCGATATGGAAAGCCGTGGCATCGACGGTCAGGCGCTGATCGACGAAGCGCGCGCACTGATGGCGCAGTATGATGAAACTGCGGATGACATGTTTGACGCCTGGGCCTCGGAGAACTGATCTCGGGCTGAACACGCAGTCGGGGGCGCGGTCTGAACGGATCGCGCCCCCGGTATGATCGGATGCCATTTTTCAGAGGGAGGGACCGATGTCCTTTACCAACAAGATCAAGACGCTGACAGCCGCGTTTGCGCTGGCCGCAGCATCTGCCGGGGCGGCCGCCGCACAGGAAGTCACCTTGCGCATGCACCAGTTTCTGCCGCCGCAGGCCAATGTGCCGGCGCTGGTTCTGGATGTCTGGGCCGATACGATCGAACGCGAATCCGAAGGCCGGATCAAGATCGAACGCTTTCCGGCCATGGCCCTGGGTGGCACGCCGCCGGAGCTGATGGATCAGGTGATTGACGGCATCGCCGATATCGCCTGGACGGTGAACGGCTTTACCCCCGGACGGTTTCCACGCTCCGAGGTGTTTGAATTGCCGTTCTTCCTGAACGATGCCCGCGCCGCGTCCTATGCCTATTGGCAACTGGCACAGGAAGAAATGGCAAGCGCCGATTACGCCGATGTGCAGCTTCTGGCGACATGGGTCCATGGGCCCGGCATGATCCACACCAATGTTCCGGTCCGCACGCCCGAGGACCTGCGCGGCCTGAAGATCCGGGGTGGTTCGCGCATGGTCAACGACCTGCTGACCCGGCTGGGCGCCGAACCCGTCGGCATGCCCGTCACCATGATCCCCGAGGCCCTGACCCGCGGCGTGATCGACGGCACCACCATCCCGTGGGAGGTGACGACATCGCTGCGCGTTCCGGAACTGGTGACCAACCACACCGAGTTCGAGGGCACCAGCCTGTATGTGCTGACCTTCACCCTGTCGATGAACCGCGAGGTGTATGAAAGCCTGCCCGATGACCTGCGCCAGATCATCGATGACAATTCGGGTCTGGATCTTTCGGTCTTTGCCGGCGGCACGCAGTCGGATGCGGATGGTCCTGCACGTCAGATCGCCGTTGATCGCGGCAACAACATCATCACCATTCCCGCCGACGAGACCCAGCCGTGGCGCGACGCGGTGGAGCCGATCTACGAATCCTGGGTGGCCGACATGGCGGCGCGTGGCATCGACGGACAGGCGCTGATCGACCGGGCGCGGGCGCTGATGGCGGAATACGAGGCGGCGAACTGACCGCGACCCTGACCTGTCACTGATCCCTGCGGCGCCTGGCCGCAGGGCTTCCCGAACACGAGGCCGGTCCCGAAAGGTCCGGAAAGGGATAATGTTCAAGTCACTTCACAGGTTCATGCACAGCCTGGCCTGGATCATGGCCGTCGTCGGCGGGATCGTCCTGTTGGGTCTGGTCCTGATGATCAGTATTTCGATCGCCGGTCGAACCGTCACATCGATCCTGCATTCAGGATGGATGCAGGCCAACTTGCCGGGCTTCGCCGACTGGATGATTGCCACGGGCATCGGTCCGATCTTTGGCGATTATGAATTCCTGACCGCCGGTCTGGCCTTCAGCGTGTTCGCCTTCATCGGCTGGTGCCAGGTGACCGGCGGCCACGCCACGGTCGATGTCTTTACCGCGCGCATGCCCGAACGCGCCAGCAGGATCCTGTCGATGTTCATCGAGGTGGTGTTTGCCTGGGCGCTGATATTGATCGCCGTGCAGCTCTACGAGGGGATGAATACCCAGATCCGCCGGGGATCGACAACCTTCCTGCTGCAATACCCGGTCTGGTGGAACTATGCCCTGGCGCTGGTGCCAGCCGCGATATCGGCAATCATCGGAACCTATATGGCGGTTGTCCGAATCGCGGAAGTCTTTGCCAACCGCACGCTTGTCGCCGCACACGGAGCAGACCATTGAGCAACCTAGAAATCGGCATCCTGTCCTTCCCGGCGCTTCTGGTCCTGATCTTCCTGCGCGTGCCGATCGGCCTGGCGATGTTCCTGATCGGCTATTTCGGCTACTGGATGGTGACGGGCGATACCCGCATGCCCATGGCCCGCCTGAAAAGCGCCGCCTATTCCACCTTTGCCAGCGAATCGCTGGCGGTGGTGCCGATGTTCCTCTTGATGGGATATTTCGCCACCATCGGCGGCATGTCGAAGGCGCTGTTCAAGGCTGCGGAATCCTTTGTCGGCCATCGTAAGGGCGGGGTGGGCATCGCGGCGATTGCCTCCTGCGCCGGGTTCGGCGCCATCTGCGGCTCGTCGCTGGCCACGGCGGCAACGATGGGCCGCGTCGCCCTGCCGGAAATGAGGCGCTTTGGCTACCACGGCGGGATTTCCACGGCGGCGCTGGCCGCGGGCGGCACGCTGGGCATTCTGATTCCGCCCTCCATCGTGCTGGTGATCTACGCCATTCTGGCCGAACAGAACATCGCCAAGCTGTTTCTGGCGGCCGTCGCACCCGGGCTTCTGGCGGCGGTCGGCTACATGATCGCGATCTCCATCTATGTGCGGCTCTATCCTGACCGCGCCGGCGTCGGCGAGCGTGTTCCGATGAACGAACGGATGCGCCTGTTGATGGGTGTCTGGCCCGTGCTATTGGTGTTCATCGCCGTGGTCGGCGGCATTTATGGCGGCATCTTCACCCCGACCGAAGGCGCGGCGATCGGCGCGCTGGGCACCGGGTTGATCGCCCTGGCCAATGGCGGTCTGACCCTGCGCACGATGCTGGATGCCTTCACCTCGACCGGGCGATCCACGGCGATGATCTTTTTCATCGTCTTCGGCGCCGCCTTCTACAACAGCTTCCTGGCGCTGACCCGGGTGCCGCAATCGCTGTCCGACTGGGTTGTCAGCCTGGGGTTGGCGCCGGTGGCGGTGCTGCTGCTGATCCTGGCGATCTATCTGGTGCTGGGCTGCGTCATGGACAGCCTGTCGATGATCCTGCTGACCATTCCGATCTTCTTTCCGATGATGATGGCACTGGATTTCGGCATGTCGTCCGAACAGGTCGCCATCTGGTTCGGCATTCTGGTGCTGATCGTGGTGGAAACCGGGCTTATCACGCCCCCGGTGGGCATGAACCTGTTCATCATCAACGCGATGGACCGAACGACGCCGATGATCGAGACCTACAAGGCGGTGATGTTCTTCGTGGCCTCGGATCTGGTGCGCGTGGCGATCCTTGTGGCGTTCCCCGTCATCACCTTGTTCCTGATCTCCTGACGGGTTGCGCATTCAGGACGACAAGAAGGGGGCCGGACTGGCCCCCTTTTTCATGCACGCCGCTTGACAGAAAAATGATTATGTCATGTAATCATATCGAGGGGTGGACCATGACATCACGTCCAGAAACAGCGCGCCGGGACACGGGCGAGACAGGTGACACAGCCGATCAAACGCCCGGCGACGCGGTGCTGCGCCGGTTCATCGGCTATGACATGAAGCGTGCGTTCAACGCCGTGCAGGCCGATCTGAACGCCACGCTGGCGCCCTTCGGGTTGCGGATGGTGACCTATTCGGTGCTGGCCGTGGTCTGCGCCAATCCCGGCATTCGCCAAAGCCGCCTGGCCGAGGTTCTGTCGATCGAGCGCCCCAATCTGGTGCTGATCCTGGACGATCTGGAGCGCGCCGAGGCCGTGGAGCGGGTGCGCGCGCCCGATGACCGGCGCGCGTATGAATTGTCGCCCACCTTGCGCGGCCG
>CAJQNQ010000289.1 GCA_905479725.1 uncultured Paracoccaceae bacterium
GCGCGCAATGCGGGGGGCTGGCCAGACGGGCAAAGACGGAAAGGTCTTTTCGGAAAAGATTGATAATCGCGCGTGATTTTTCGGTTACCGTGATGCAAACGCCGCGCTTGCGGACAATCTCTTGTGCAAGGATCAAAAAAAACAGTGAGCACAGCGCCGCGCTATCCCCGCAATATGATTGGCCATGGCCCCCGCGCGCCTCGGGTGGCGTGGCCCGGCGGCGCGCGGGTCGCTATTTCCCTGGTGCTGAACTACGAGGAGGGCGGCGAGAATTGCGCGCTGCACGGCGATGCCGGGTCCGAGGCGTTCCTGTCCGACATTCCCGGTGCCGCGCCCTGGCCCGGGCAACGCCACTGGAACATGGAATCGATCTATGAATATGGCGCGCGCGCCGGGTTCTGGCGCTTGCACGGGCTGTTCACCGACCGCGCGCTGCCAGTCACCGTTTATGGCGTGGCCAGTGCGCTGGCCCGAAGCCCGGAACAGACCTCCGCGATGATCGACGCGGGTTGGGACATCGCCAGCCACGGGTTGAAATGGGTCGAGCACAAGGACATGCCCGCCGATCAGGAAACCGCGCAGATCGCCGAGGCCATCCGCCTGCACACCGAGGTCACCGGCAGCGCCCCGCGTGGCTGGTATACCGGGCGGTGCAGCGAAAACACGGTGCGTCTGACAGCGCAAACCGGACAGTTCGACTGGATATCGGATACCTATGACGATGATCTGCCCTATTGGCTGGAAGCGGGGGCGCGCGATCAACTGGTGATCCCCTACACGCTGGAGGCCAACGACATGCGCTTTGCCACGGCGCCGGGCTGGGTGACGGGGCAGGATTTCGGGCAATACCTGATCGACACCTTCGATGTGCTGCGCGCCGAAGGCGGCAAGATGTTCTCGATCGGCCTGCATTGCCGCCTGATCGGGCGTCCGGGCAAGCTGGCCGGGCTGATCCGCTTTCTGGACCATGTTGCGGCCAAGGGGGGCGGTTGGTTTGCCACGCGCAGCCAGATTGCCGACCACTGGGCCGCGCACCACCCGCATCGCCGCTACACCCGCCCCAGCCAGATGGACCGGGACAGCTTTGTCACCGCCTATGGGTCGATCTTCGAGCATTCGCCCTGGATCGCCGACCGGGCGTATGACCTGGAACTGGGGCCGGCGCATGACACCGCCATGGGCCTGCACAACGCCCTGGCGCGCATGTTCCGCAGCGCCACGCCGGCCGAACGGCTGGGCGTTCTGACCGCGCACCCCGATCTGGCCGGCAAGCTGGCCGCCGCCAGACGCCTGACGGCAGAATCAACGCTTGAGCAATCCTCGGCCGGGCTGGACGCGCTGACGGATGACGAGCGTGCGGCCTTCCAGCGCCTGAACGCCGACTACGTGGCCAAGCACGGATTCCCCTTCATCATCGCCGTGCGCGACAACACCAGGGACAGCATTCTGGCCGCGTTTCATGCGCGCATCGCCAACGATACCGAAACCGAATTCGCCACCGCCTGCAAACAGGTCGAGCGGATCGCCCAACTCCGTCTGATGGACCTGTTGCCATGACCAAACCCGTGACCCGCAAACGCACCGCATCCTACTACGCCCCCAGCGGCGGCCTGCCGGGGCAGGACGCGCTGATGACCCAGCGCGCGGTGTTCACCGAAAGCTACGCCGTCATTCCGCGCGGCTGCTTTTCGGATATTGTCACCAGCTACCTTCCCGGCTGGCGCGACACGCGGCTGTGGGTGATCGCGCGGCCGATGTCGGGTTTTGCCGAGACCTTCAGCCAGTATGTGATGGAGATCCAGCCGGGCGGCGGCGCGGACGCGCCCGAGAACGACATGCAGGCGCAATCGGTGCTGTTCGTTACCCATGGCCTGATGACCCTGACCATTGACGGACAGGGGTATGAGCTGGATGCCGGCGGCTATGCCTATATCCCGGCAGGGGCCAGGTGGTCGGTGCTGGCCGAGGGATCACAGCCCACGCGCTTTCACTGGGTGCGCAAGATCTGGGAACCCGCACCGGGGATCGACCGGCCCACCGCCTTTGTCACCAACGAGCAGGACATAGCCCCCACGCCGATGCCTGACACCGGCGGGCGCTGGGCCACAACACGGTTCGTGGCGCCCGAGGATCTGCGCCATGACTTGCACCTGAACATCGTAACGTTCGAACCCGGCGGCTCCATCCCGTTCGAGGAAACGCATGTCATGGAACACGGGCTTTACGTGTTGCAGGGCAAGGCCAGTTACAAGCTGAACAAGGACTGGGTTGAAGTTGAAGCGGGCGATTTCATGTATCTGCGCGCCTATTGCCCGCAGGCCTGTTACGCCGCCGGCAATGAACCGTTTCGCTACCTGCTTTACAAGGACGTGAACCGCCACGCGCGGCTGCGCGGGCCGTGGTCGAACCCCGGGATCGGGCGATGAGCAGGCAGATTGCCGTGCAGCCGCTGACCGTCGAAGCCTTCGCGCCGTTCGGTGAGGTGATCGAAGTGTCGGGCGCGCCCGACAAGATCATCAATCAGGGTCTGTGCGGACGCTATCATGACCGCGCCGCGCTGGATTTCGGGCCGCAGGGCCGCGCCGGGATTTCGGTGTTCGACGCCCGGGCGCGCGCCTTGCCTTATGAGCTGGAGATGATGGAGCGCCATCCCGAGGGCTCTCAGGCGTTCATCCCGATGCATGGCAACCCGTTTCTGGTGATCGTGGCCGCCGATGAGGCCGGACGCCCCGGGACGCCGCAGGCTTTTGTCACCAGTGGCGCGCAGGGCATCAATGTTCACCGCAACACCTGGCATGGCGTGCTGACCCCGCTGGCGGATCCCGGCCTGTTCGCGGTGATCGACCGGATCGGCGCCACGCCAAACCTTCAGGAACACTGGTTCGACACCCCCTGGCGGGTGATCGAAACCGGCTGACGGCCCAACGAGGCCGCCAAAAAGACCCGGGCAGAACCGGGCAATCCTAACCGACGCGCACCCAACAGGGGAGGGGGCGCAGTCGGCGCGAATAAAAAACTCCCCCAGGGAAAGGAAACGGAAGAATGACTATGTCAAGCATAGGGACGCCAGAACAGCTGCGCGATCCCAACTACACCCCGCCACTCGTCAAGGCCGTGCCGCTGGGCATCCAGCATGTGCTGGCCATGTTCGTGTCGAACGTGACGCCCGCGATCATCGTGAGCGGGGCTGCCGGTTTCGGCTTCGGTTCGAACTCACCCGATTTTCCGCAGATGATCTACATGATCCAGATGTCGATGTTCTTCGCGGGCATCGCCACATTGATCCAGACCATCGGCATCGGTCCGGTTGGCGCCAGGCTGCCGATCGTTCAGGGCACCTCGTTTGCCTTCATCCCGATCATGATCCCGTTGGTCGCCGGGCAAGGCGTTGACGCCATCGCCGTTCTGATGGGCGGCATCATTGTCGGCGGCCTGTTCCATGCGGTTCTCGGCCTGTTCATCGGCAAGATCCGGTTTGCGCTTCCGCCGCTGGTTACAGGACTTGTGGTGATGATGATCGGTCTGGCGCTGGTCAAGGTGGGCATTCAGTATGCCGCTGGCGGTGTTCCGGCGATCGGCACCGAACAATATGGCTCGCTGATAAACTGGAGCATGGCGGGCGTCGTGATCGTGGTAACGCTGGGCCTGAAGTTCTACACCCGTGGCATGCTGTCGGTGTCGGCGGTCCTGATTGGTTTGCTGGTCGGCTACGCCTTTGCCTTTGCGATGGGCGAGGTCAATCTGAGCAACATTGGCCGCGCCGCAACCTTCGCGCTGCCCAATCCGTTCCATTTCGGTGTCGAGTTCTCGGTCGCCGCGATCATCGGATTCTGCCTGATGTCCTTCGTGTCCGCGGTTGAAACCGTGGGCGACGTTTCGGGCATCACCAAGGGTGGCGCCGGGCGTGAAGCCACCGACAAGGAAATCCAGGGCGCAACCTTTGCCGACGGCCTGGGCACGGCGGTTTCGGGCTTGTTTGGCGCTTTGCCGAACACCTCGTTCAGCCAGAACGTTGGCCTGATCGCGATGACCGGCGTCATGAGCCGTCATGTCGTGACCATCGGCGCGGCGTTCCTGATCCTTGCCGGCCTGGTGCCCAAGGTCGGCGCCCTGATCTCGTCGATCCCGATCGAGGTTCTGGGCGGCGGCGTGATCGTGATGTTCGGCATGGTTGCATCGGCAGGTCTGTCGATGCTGTCGGACGTGAAATGGAATCGCCGCAACATGGTGATTTTCGCGATCTCCCTTTCGCTGGGTCTGGGACTGCAACTGGAGCCGGGTGCGTTGCAGCATCTGCCCGGGACGCTGAAGGTTCTTGCAACCTCGGGTATCCTGCCCGCAGCGCTGATCGCCATCGTCCTCAACCTGATCCTGCCTGAAGAGCTGGCCGCCGAGGCGACCGAAGAGGTTTCAGGCGGCATGGCGGGTCATGGACGTGGCACACTGCCGCATCCGGACTGAGGTCACGCCGGACTGACGAAACCGCCGGCGCGCGTGTCCCCCCGGGATCCGCGCGCCGTTTTCATCACCGGCCCTGGCCGGCAAGGGGCCCCGAACAGGAAAGAACCCGCCATGACCGCCACGCTGATCCGCAACGCCGATGTCATCGTCACCATGGACGGCGCCCGGCGCGAATTGTCTGGCGCGTCCGTGCTGGTCGAAAACGGTGCGATCACCGCGCTGGGCCAGGGCCTGACCGCACCGGACGCCGAGATCATTGACGCCAGCGGCTGCGTGGTGACGCCCGGTTTGGTCAACACCCATCATCACATGTATCAATCGCTGACCCGCGCGGTGCCGGGTGGGCAGGATGCGCTGCTGTTCGGCTGGCTGCGGACGCTCTATCCGATCTGGGCGCGCTACACGCCGCAGGATTTCCACTTGTCCACGCAACTGGCGCTGGCGGAACTGGCGCTGTCGGGCTGTTCGATGTCGTCGGATCACCTGTATCTTTACCCCAACGGCGCGAAGCTGGACGACACGATCCACGCCGCCGCCGATATCGGCCTGCGCTTTCACGCCACGCGCGGCGCGATGAGCATCGGTGAATCGGATGGCGGCCTGCCGCCGGACACTCTGGTCGAGGACGAGACCGCGATCCTTGACGACTGCATCCGCGTCGTGGACCGGTTCCACGATGCCCGCCCCGACGCCATGGTGCGGGTCGGCCTTGCCCCCTGTTCGTCGTTTTCCGTCAGCCGCGCGTTGATGCGCGACGCGGCGCTGCTGGCCCGCGACAAGGGTGTGATGCTGCACACCCATCTGGCCGAGAACGACGAGGACATCGCCTATTCGCTGGCGCAGTTCGGTTGCCGTCCGGGCCAATACGCCCAGGATCTGGGCTGGACCGGCGCGGACGTCTGGCACGCGCATTGCGTGAAGCTGGATGAAAGCGAAATCCACCTGTTCGCCAAATCCCTGACCGGTGTGGCGCATTGCCCCTGTTCCAATTGTCGGCTGGGCAGCGGGATCGCCCCGGTGCGGCCGATGCGCGACGCCGGTGTGCGGGTCGGGCTGGGGGTCGATGGATCGGCCAGCAACGACGCGGGCGATCTGATGGCCGAGGCCCGCCAGGCGATGCTGATGCAACGCGTCGCGCGCGGGGCCGATGCGATGAGCGCCCGCGAGGCGCTGGAGATCGCCACGCTGGGCGGCGCCACGGTGCTGGGCCGCGCGGATGCGCTGGGGTCGCTGGAGCCCGGCAAACGCGCCGATATCGCCATCTGGGATCTGCGGGGCCTGCAAGCCGCGGGTGCCTGGGATCCCGTCGCGGCGCTGGTGCTTTGCGGTCCTCACCGCGTGCGCCACCTTCTGGTCGAAGGGCGCCAAGTTGTGCGGGACGGCCAATTGACGGGGATAGACGCAAGCGCGCTGGCCACCGCCGCCCGAAGCGCCACGGCGCGCCTGATGGCGGGGTAACGGGTGGCATCCGCCGGCCCGCACCGGCTGATGCCGGTGTTCTGGCCGGTCACCCCGCCTCGATCGGCTCGATCAGGTCCGGCCCCTCGGCGCGGTTGGAATTCACGGCGGTCGCCACCCGCCGGAATTCCAGCGCCCCTTCCGCCAGCGGGGTCATCAACCGCGCCGCCCCGTGCCCCGCTTCGCCCAGCCACAAGGGCCAGCTATCTGGCTCCAGCACGACGGGCACCCGGTCGTGCAGATCGGCCATGCGCCCCGTGGCCCCGGTTGTGACAATCGCGCAACTGGCGATGCGCGCGCCTTCGGGTCCGGTCCAGGCTTGCCAGATCCCGGCGAACACCATCGGCTGGTCATCCGCGCGTGTGATGAACCAGGGCAGCCGCGCCTCGCCCTCCCGGGTCCATTCATAGAAACCGCTGGCCGGGATCAGGCACCGACGCCGCCGCGCGGCCTGCGCAAAGGCGGGCTTTTCGGCGATCGTTTCCGACCGGGCGTTGAACAGCAGCGGGCCGTCGGTGGGATGCTTGTACCAACGCGGGATCAACCCCCAGCGCATCGGCCCAAGACGGCGTTGCCCGTCATGGCTGACCACAACCGCGACCGGCTGGGTCGGGCAGATATTGTAGCGCGGCACCGGCGGCAGGTCATTGGCCGGGGTGGCGCCGAACAGCCGCACCATGGCGTCATCGGGCAGGGTGATGGCAAAGCGTCCGCACATCGGCGCATGGGGCCACGGCCCGCCGCGCCGGTCAAGACCCGTTGACGCAGGCCACGATCTGCCGCGCCAGCCCGCGCAGGATCTCTCCATACAAGCCGGCACCCGGTTCCAGCATCGTGCCGGCCGGGTCCAGCCCGGCACCGATCCGCAGGGGCAGGCCCTCGGCCACGATTTCAACCGGCGCGCGCGGCTGGTTGACCTCGGGGAACAGGCAGACCGCGTCCGATGCGGCCAGGGCCGCGCGCACCGCGCTGATCCGCGCCACCCCCGGCGCCACCGCGTCGCCCATGGTGACGGTGCCCAGGACATTCAGGCCGAACGCCGTCACGAAATACCCGAAGGCATCGTGATACATCACCAGCCCGGCACCGCGGACCGGCGCAAGCGTCGCGGCCACATCGGCGGTAATCGCGTCGATCTCCTCGATCGCGGCCCCGGCATTCGCCGCATAGCGATCGGCGTTTTCCGGATCGAGCGCGGCCAGGCGCGCGGCGATTTCCCGCAGCCACGGCGCGGCGTTTCGCGGGTCCAGCCAGAGATGAGGGTCATAGCCGCCGATCTCGTCGGCAAGATTGCCGCCCGCCAGCAGCGAGGACATGTCAAACCGCTGACGCCGCACGCCGTCCACGTCCTCCAGCGCGATCACCGGCGCCGTGACCAGGCTGTCGAGCGGTCGCACCATCCACGGGCTCAGGCTGGGGCTGGTCCAGACAACCAGATCGGCATTCGCCAGGCTGCGCGCCTGACTGGGCCGCAGTTGAAAGTCATGCGGGTCCGCGCCGCGATCAAGCAGCAGGTCCGGCACCGCCAGATCCCCCATGACCATCGCCGCCAGGGACTGCGCAACCGGCGTATCGGCGACGACGCGCGGCACTTCGGCAACGGCCGGTGTCCAGAGCAACACGGCGCAGATGACGGCGCAAAGACGGGGTGCGATCATGGCGGATTTCCTTGTCGGGTCGGGGGGGCTTGGTTGACCTGTGCGGGTTATAGTATTACATAACGCCTTGTCAAACCATCTTGCCCCATAACCCGGTGTCGCCATTTGTCAGATCATTTTTCGACCACCAAGGCTTTTGTCGCGCATGATCATCGCACTTGCGTGCGCAGCGCGCTGGAGCAGGCTGACGGCGTGATCGACGCGCGCGGCCTGCGCATGACGCCGGTGCGCCGCCGCACGCTGGAAATCCTGCTGGAGCGTCACGGGGCACTGGGCGCCTATGAAATCCTGGAACGCTTGTCTGCCGACGGGTTCGGGCATCAGCCGCCGGTTGCCTATCGGGCGCTGGATTTCCTGGTGGAGAACGGGCTGGCGCACCGCATCCGCCGGCTGAACGCCTTCGCCGCCTGCCAGCATCCTGGGCAGGAGCATCACGCGGCCTTTCTGATCTGCCGCCTGTGCAACGCGGTGGCCGAGATCGCGGCGGACAAGCTGCGCGCCACCCTGATCGCCAGCAGCGCCGCCACGGGGTTCGACCTGGAGCGCACCAGCATCGAGGCCCTGGGCCTGTGCCCGGCCTGCATCGAAAGCGCCCCGGCATGAACGCGCCGCTGATCCAGGCCAGGGGGCTGAGCGTCGGCTACGATCATGCGCCGCCGGTGCTGCGTGATGTCACCCTTGCCCTGCGCGCGGGCGAGATCGTCACGATCATCGGCCCCAACGGTTCCGGCAAATCGACGCTCGTTCGCGCGCTTCTGGGCATGATCCGGCCCTCGGCCGGGCAGGTGACCCGCAAGCCGGGGTTGCGGGTGGGGTATGTGCCGCAAAAACTGCATCTGGACGGCAATCTGCCGCTGCCGGTGTCGCGCTTTCTGCGCCTGAACCAGCGTCTGAGCGATCGCCAGGTGCAGCACCTTCTGACGCGCACCGGGGTTCCCGCGCTGGCCCGGCACGATTTGGCCACGCTGTCGGGCGGGCAGGTGCAACGCGTGCTTCTGGCGCGGGCGCTGGCCAATGCGCCCGACCTGCTGGTGCTCGACGAGCCGACGCAGGGCCTGGATCAGCCGGGCACCGCCGCCTTTTACCGGCTGATCGAGGCGGTTCGCGCCGAAACCGGTTGCGCCGTGCTTTCGGTCAGCCACGATCTGCATGTGGTGATGAGCGCATCGGACCGGGTGATCTGCCTGAACGGTCACATCTGTTGCGAAGGCACACCTTCGGTGGTGTCGAACGCGCCGGAATATCGGGCGCTGTTCGGTCTGGGCACCGGCGGCGCGCTGGCCCTGTATCAGCACCATCACGATCATGACCACGGGCACGACCACGGGCACGACCGCGGGCACGACCACGGGCACGACCACGGGCATGCGCACGCCCACGACCAAGGGCCCAAGGCTGCCGAGGGCTGCGCGCATGATGCCTGATCCGTTCATCCTGCGCGCCGTGATCGCCGGGCTGCTGGTGGCGCTGGCGGCCGGCCCGCTGGGCTGTTTCGTGGTCTGGCGGCGCATGGCCTATTTCGGCGATGCCACGTCCCATGCCGCGATTCTGGGCGTCGCGCTGGCGCTGGCGTTCGACCTGTCGATCCTGGCCGGGACGCTGGTCACCGCGCTGGGCATGGCCTTGATCCTTGCGGGCCTGGCCGGGCGTGGCTGGGCGATGGACACCCTGTTGGGGGTGCTGGCGCATTCGGCCCTGGCGCTGGGGCTTGTTGCGGTGTCCTTCGTGCCAGGTGTGCGGGTTGACCTGTCGCTCTACCTGTTCGGGGATATCCTGACCGTGACGGCGGCGGACCTGTGGGTCATGGCCGGCGGCACGGGGGTGATCCTGGCGCTTCTGACCTGGCGGTGGCAGGCGCTGCTGACCTCGTCGATCAGCGAAGACCTGGCGCAGTCCATGGGCCTGGACCCCGCGCGTGAGCGGCTTGTGCTGACGCTGGCGTTGTCGGTGATCGTCGTCGTTGGCCTGAAGGTGGTCGGCGCGCTGCTGATCGCCGCGATGCTCATCATCCCGGCGGCGACCGCGCGGATCTACGCCCGCTCGCCCGAGGGCATGGCCTGGCTGGCGGGGATCGTGGCCGCGCTGGCGGTGCTTGGCGGCGTGTTCGGATCCCTGACCTGGGATTCGCCCACCGGCCCCAGCATCGTCAGCGCGGTGGCGGCGTTCTTTGCCGGGTCGCTGGCGGGCAGGGCGGTGCTGCGCCGGGTGATGCCGTCAGAACCGGTGCGGTGAGACGGCGGGCGGAAGATCGCCCCCGTCCAGTGCGCGCAGGATCATGTCCGCCGTGCGCGGTGCCAGCGTCAGCCCGATATGGCCGTGCCCGAAGGCCAGCAGCAGGCCGGGGCGCGCCGTGCCGACCGCCGGCAGGCTGTCGGGCAGCGAGGGGCGATTCCCCATCCAGCGCCGCGAGACCGGCGGCAGATCGGGGAAGATCGCGCGGGCGTTCCGTTCCAGCACGTCCCAGCGATGCGGCGAGGCGGGCGCATCGGCGCGGCCCAGCTCCACCGTGCCGGCGGCGCGCAGGCGACCGTCCATCGGGGTGAAATAGAACCCCTGCGCGACCGGGCAGGTGGGCCGCGTGACGGGTTGATCCGCCAGCGGCAGGTCGAATTCCAGATGATACCCGCGTTCGCTGATCAGCGGGATCCGAACGCCCACCGGGCGCAGCAAGCGCGCCGACCACGCCCCGGCGGCGACCACCACCCGCGATGCGTCAAGAACCGCGCCGCTGTCCAGTGTCACCCGCCATCCCGCGCCGGCTTGCGTCAGGCTTGTCACCCGGGCGGTGATCCGCGAGGCACGGGCAGCGGCGGCGATCTTGTCCAGCATGCGGGCCGGATCGGTCATCCACAGCGTCGTCGGAAATCGCGCCGCGCCGGTAAACCGCCCGCGCGGCAGGCCAGGCTCCAGCGCCTCGAGCGCAGCCTGATCCAGAAGCTCGACATCGACCCCCAGCGCCTGTCGCCGGGCCTGCATGGCGCGCGCGCCGTCCATCGCGGCGGCGCTGTCATAGAGGTAAAGCGCGCCGCGGTGCTGAAACAGATCCTGGCCGCCGACACTTTCGGCAAGCGCCGTCCAGCCCGTCGCCGCATCGTGCACCAACGGGGCCAGTGCCGCACGGTTGCGTTGCGCCGCGGCGGGCAAGGATTGGCGCAGGAACCGCGCCAGCCAGGGCGCCAACGGGGCCAGCGACTCGCGATGAAGGGCCAGCGGGCTGAGCGGATCAAACAGCAGGCGCGGCGTATCGCGCAGCACCTCCGGCGTGCCGACCGGCTCCACCGCGTAATCGGCGATGGTGCCCGCGTTCCCGGTTGACGCCATGTGCGGCTCGACTTCCGGTGCGATGAGCGTGACCGCGTAGCCGGCCTGGCCCAGGCGCAAGGCGATGGTCTGGCCGATGATCCCCGCGCCGATGACCGCGATCTGCATCAATACCCCGCGGCGCGGTCAACCTGATGCAGCAACGGCGCGCCCGCCAGCATCCGGCGCAGGTTTTCGGCGACCAATTGCGCGGCGGTCTCGTGGCGCGTATCGGCGGCGATATGGGGGGTCACGGTGACGCTGGGATGCGCCCAGTAGCGGTGATCGGCGGGCAGCGGTTCGGTGCGAAACACATCCAGCGTGGCATGGCCGACATGCCCGGAGTCGAGCGCCGCCAGCAGCGCGTCGTCGTCGATCAGGGTGCCGCGCCCGGGGTTGATCAGCGCCGCGCCGCGCGGCATCCAGCCCAGTGTCCGCGCGTCGATCAGGTTGGTGGTCGCGGGGGTGTCGGGCAGCAGGGTGACGACGATCTGCGCCTGGTCCAGAACCCGCCGCAGCCCTTCATCGCCGTGGTGGCAGGCGATTTCAGTGTGTTGCTTCGCGCTTCGGCTCCAGCCCAGAACCGGGAAGCCCAAACCCGCCAGCGCGCGTCCGCAGGCAATGCCCAGCGCGCCCAGGCCCAGCATCGCCACCGGGCGTTCCGAAGCCAGGGGGGGAGCTTCGGGCACCCAGCTTCCCTGCCGGGCGGCATCGGTGCCCGCGGTATGCAGATGGGCGCGCAGCACATGGCCGACCACGTATTCCACCATGCCCTGCGTCAGACCCGGATCGACCATGCGGCACAGCGGCTGGGTCAGTGTCCGGTTGCCGGTGATCTGCTCGACCCCGGCCCACAGGTTCTGCACCAGCTTGCACTTCACATAAGGCGCGAAATCGGAAATCGTCCCACCACTGGGCGCGTAGATGATGGCATCCACATCGCCCGGTTCCGCCTGTTGCACCAGTTCCGCCGTCACGCCCGCCCGCGACAGAGCCGCCTTCAAGGGCTGCTCCCAGTCAGGCCAGCGCGCCGCGCCGGCGTCGAACAGAACCGTCGTCATGCGCGTTCCCGGGGTCGGTGGATGCAGGCCGATTGCACCAGCCCGAAGCCGATCAGCACCGTCAACATCGCCGAGCCACCATAGGACACCAGCGGCAGCGGTACGCCCACCACGGGCGCCAGCCCCATGACCATCGCCATGTTCACCGCGAAATACAAAAAGAAATTCCCCGCGACGCCCAGTATCAGAAGCGACGCAAACCGGTTGCGGTTCTGGACCGCCGCGACCACGCAGGTCACCAGGATGGCGACATACAGCGTCAGCAGGAACACGCTGCCGACAAATCCGAATTCCTCGGCCAGGGTGTTGAAGATGAAATCGGTGTGTTTTTCGGGCAGGAAATTCAACCGCGACTGCGTGCCCTGCATGAAGCCGCGCCCGGACCATCCGCCGGATCCGAGCGCAATCATCGCCTGGTTGATATTGTAGGACGAGCCCAGCGGGTCGATCGACGGATCCAGAAACGCGTCGATGCGCCGGAACTGGTAGTCGCGCAGCAACTGCCAGCTTGTCCCGCGAGAGGCCAGGACAGTGGCCACCATCCCCACGCCGCCACCGATGACGGCGCCGAAATACCAAAGGCTGACACCGGCGAAGAACATCACCATGCCGCCGCCACCCAGGATCAGCAGCGCCGTGCCAAGGTCGGGCTGGCGCACAACCAGAAAGGCCGGAACCGCGATCATGACGACGGCGATCAGCACCCACAGCGGATGCGACACGCGGCGCGGACCCAGCCAGTCATAATAGGCGGCCATGGCCATGATGACGGTGATCTTGGTCATTTCCGAAGGTTGCAGACGGATGGGGCCGATCACCAGCCAGCGCTGCGCCCCCATCCCGACCGTGCCGAAAAAGGCCACGCCCAGCAACAGCAGCACCGAGACCGCATAGGCCAGTCCGGCCATGGATCGCCAGAACCACAAGGGCACGAATGCGATGATGAACATTACTGTTATCGACAGCACGAATCGTTGGATCTGAGGTTCGGCCCAGCGGCCGAAATTGCCGCCCGAGACCGAATAAAGCTGCAAGAACCCGACACTGGCGACCGCCGTCAACAGAACCACCAGCGTCCAGTTGACATGCAAGATCTTGGACAGGCCGGCCGGGGTCCGTTTGACGTTGTATTCGAGATAACTCATGCCCGGCTCCGTCCGACAGACGGTTCGCGGGCCGGGCCGATGGAATCGCTGATTTCACGGATCATGGTTTCGATCCGGTTGCGCTGTGGCCTGGGATAGGCCTCGATCGGCGGTAAGCCGCCATTCTGCGCCGCCAGGATGACGTCGCGCGCGATGGGCGCGGCGACCGTCGATCCGCCGCCGCCGTGTTCGACGACGACCGAAACGGCATAGCGGGGTTCGGTGTCCGGGGCATAAGCCACGAACAACGCATGGTCGCGCCGGTTCCAGGGCAGTTCGTCCGCCTGGCGGATACCTGCCTCGCGTTCCTCTGCGGTGATCGAAAAGACCTGGCTTGTGCCGGTTTTCCCCGCCAGCCGCATCGTCTCATCGACGATCCGAGAGCGGTAGGCCGTGCCGCGGTTGGAATTCGACACTTCCCACATCCCGCGCTGCACCAGCGCCAGATAATCGGGGGGCAATCCCAGCGAAGGCTGCTCGGGGATCGGTTGCTCGACCCCGTCAATGGCGTGCACCAGACGCGGCAGAATGGCGCGGTTGGTGGCCAGGCGCGCGGTCATCACGGCCAGTTGCAGCGGTGTCGTCAACACATAGCCCTGTCCGATGGCCGCGTTGACGGAATCGCCGATCACCCATTCGGCGCCGCGCCGCTCGCGCTTCCATTCGCGCGACGGATTCAGACCGCCGGATATGCCCGACAGGGGCAGGTCATAGCGGGTCCCCAAGCCCAGACGGGTAGACATGGCGTTGATGCGCTCGATGCCGATTCGCAGGGCCAGCTCGTAGAAATAGACATCACAGCTTTCCGACAACGCGGACACCATGTTCACACGCCCATGCCCGTTGGTCTTCCAGCAATGAAAGCGCCGACCCGAGACCTCCAGATACCCAGGACAGAAAATGCGCTCGTCGGCGGTGACGAAATCCTCTTCCAGGGCGGCCAGCGCGACCACCATCTTGAAGGTGGACCCCGGCGGATAGGCGCCCTGCACCGTCTTGTTCGACATCGGCCGGCGATCGTTGTCGCGCAAGCCCGCATAGTCGGCGCTGGAGATGCCGCGCACGAACAGGTTGGGATCGAACGACGGCGACGACGCCAAAGCCAGGATGTTGCCCGTGGCAACCTCCATGACCACTACCGAGGCGCTATCCTCGCCAAGCCGTCCCAGGCAGAAGGCCTGAAGCGCACGGTCCAGCGTCAATTGAATATCGGTGCCCGGATCGCCCTCTTGCCGGTCCAGCTCGCGCATCTCGCGGCCCACGTTGTTCACTTCGATCCGGCGGTTTCCGGCGCTGCCGCGCAGGTCGTCCTCCATCTCGCGCTCCAGCCCGATCTTGCAAATCTGGAACTGCGGCATCATCAGTACCGGGTCGGGGTCAGGCCGCGCCTCCAGATCCCGTTCCGAAACCGGCCCGACATAGCCCACCGAATGCGCGAAATCCGCGCCATACGGGTAGAACCGGGTCAGCCCCACCTCGGGGGTGATGCCGGGCAGCGCGGGGGCATTGGCGGCCACGCGCGCCACCTCCTCCCAGTTCATCTGATCGATGATCGTCACCGGCACGAAGGGGGGATACCGCATGATTTCGCGCTCGGCGCG
>CAJQNQ010000290.1 GCA_905479725.1 uncultured Paracoccaceae bacterium
GAACGGGTGTTTTCCGCCGGCATGGCCGAATGGCAACGCTCGCACCGGCAGGACGGCGTGTTGATCCCCGGCACGCCACAGCGCATCGATCGGTCCATGGATGTCGCCATCGACCGCGAGGCACGGGACCTGAATGCCGGGCTGACCTTCCTGGCTTCGGTCGGTTCGGCCAGCCCGTTTGTCGGGCTGTTCGGCACGGTCTGGGGGATCAAGAACGCGTTCGAGGAAATCGCGCTGGCGCAATCGACCAATCTGGCCGTTGTCGCGCCGGGGATCGCAGAAGCGTTGCTTGCGACAGGCCTGGGCCTGCTGGCCGCAATCCCGGCGACGATCTTCTACAACAAGCTTAGCGACGATTCCGATACCATCGCCTCGGGCTATGAACAGTTCGCCGATGAATTCGGCACGTTGCTGTCGCGCAACCTGGACGCCTGACCATGGGGGCCCAAGCCATACGCCGCCAATCGGGCACCGGCACGCGGCGGCGGCGGCGCGGGCATTCCGCGCGCATGTCGGAAATCAACGTGACGCCGTTTGTCGATGTCATGTTGGTGCTGCTGATTATTTTCATGGTCGCCGCGCCGATGCTGACGGTCGGTGTGCCCATCGAATTGCCGCGCACCGCCGCCGGGGCGCTGCCCGCCGAGCAGGAAGCGCCGCTGACGGTGACGCTGACCGCCGATGGCGCGGTGATGCTGATGGACTCCGAAATCACTCAGGATGACCTGATGCCGCGGCTTCGCGCGATCGCCGAAGAGCGCGCCAATGACCGCATTTTCCTGCGCGCCGACGGCACCATTCCCTATGAGCGCGTGGTGCAGCTCATGGGCGCGCTGAATGCGGGCGGGTTCCGCAATATCGGTCTGGTGACCGAAACGGGCGGCCCCAGTTTCGACGCGGGCACAGGCCAGTAGCGGACCAGTCAATGACGGCGATCGCGCATCTTCAGATGAACACGGGGCAGAAGGTTTCGGCCGCTTTGCACGGCGGCCTGATCCTGTGGATCATGCTGTTCGACTTGTTTGTCACGCCCGATGATCCGCTGATCCCCGAAGTGACCGAGGTTTCATTGATCTCGGCCCAGGATTTCGCGGCCTTGACGCAGCCGTCTGTGCCGGATGCGCCCGCCGAAGACATCGTGCCGCCGCAACCTACACCCGAACCCGCACCAGAATCCGCACCAGAATCCGCACCGGCGCCGATCACCTCGCCGGCGCCAGTTTCCGCGCCTGACCCGGTTGCGGCCCCCGCGCCAGAGCGCACCCCGCCACCGCCACCGCCAGCGCCACCGGCGCAGGCACCGGTTGCGCCGCCGCAGCCGATTGCGCCCGAACCGCCGCAAGCCGCCGTGATCGCGCCTCGGACGACACCCGACAGCAGCCTGACCCCGGTGCAGCGCCAGACAGACCGTGTGGCGCCGCAGGCCGCACCGACACCGGATCCGCAGATCGCCACCGGCCCGGTCGATCAGGCGGCGATCACGCCCGACGCGCAGGCCACGGTGGACGCGGCCGAGGCGCAGGACGCCACCCAGCGCGAAGCCGCCGCGACCGAAACCGTGACCGAAGCCACGACAATCAGCGAAACCGAACCCGCGCGCCGCACCGCCACCGCGCCCGAGGTCAGCCTGCGCCCGCGCCGCCGCCCGGCCCAGCCCGCGCCGGTCGAGCTCGCGCAGCAGCCGGTCCCGGCCTCGCGCCCCGCCCTGACCTTCGCGCCCGATCCCGCGCCAGATGCGGCCGCCGCCACGCCCGATGTCGCAGCCGGGCCCAGCCCCGACGCGATCGACGATGCGCTGGCCGCCGCGATTTTCGGGGCGCTGGATCAGGCCCTTCCCGCAACCCTGTCGCAAGCCGACAAGGACATCCTGCGGCTGAATATCGAATCCTGCTGGAACGTGGGTATCCTGTCGACCGAAGCACTGAACGTGGTCATCACCATCGGATTCGAGATGACCCCTGACGCGCGGCCGATCGAATCCTCGATCTATCAGGTCAGCGCGACGGGCGGCGGGTTGGCCGCGCAGCTGGCCGCCTTCGATGCCGGGCGACAGGCCATCGTGCAATGTGGTATCAATGGTTACGGTTTGCCGCCCGATTTGTACGATCAGTGGAGACTGGTCGAAATTGTCTTTAACCCCGCCCAGATGAGTACCAGATGACCCAGTTGACCCGCCGCCCCGTGCTTGGCCTGTTGGCCGGATTTGCGTTTGCCCCCGGTGCCGCCCTGGCCCAGACGCCTTTGCGGATCGAGATCACCGAAGGCGTGATCGAGCCGGTGCCCTACGCGATCCCCGATTTCGTGCCCGAGAATGGCGCGGCGGGGCAATATGCCCAGTCCATCGCCCGGGTCATCGCCAACAACCTGTCCGGCACCGGGTTGCTGCGCGAAATTCCCGCCTCGGCGCAGATCGGACGGATAACCAGCTTTGAAAGCCCGGTCCAGTTCAGCGACTGGCGCGCGGTCAATACCCGCGCGCTGATCACCGGTGCGGTGCGGGTGAACGGCAATCAGATCACGGTGAAATTCCGGCTGTTCGATGTGGTGTCCGGCCAGCAGCTGGGCGACGGGCTGCAACTGGATGGCAACACCGATGCCTGGCGGCGCATGGCCCACCGGGTGTCGGATCAGGTCTATGCCAGACTGACCGGCGAGGCCGGATATTTCGACAGTCGCGTGGTGTTCATCGCTGAATCCGGCCCGCGCGACAACCGGCGCAAGCAGGTGGCGATCATGGATCAGGATGGCGAGAACATCCAGTATCTGACCGATGGCACGGCGCTGGCCTTTGCCCCGCGCTTTTCGCCTACCGGCGACCGGATCCTGTTCACCAGCTACGATACCGGATTCCCGCGCGTCTATCTGATGGACGTGTCCAGCCGCCGCCGCCAGGTGATCGGCGATCAGCCCGGAGAAATGACCTTCGCGCCACGTTTCTCGCCCGATGGCCAGTCGGTGGTGTATTCGCTGTCGGTCAACGGGCGCACGGATCTGTATCTGCTGAACCTGACCAGCGGCCAGCGCTGGCAACTGACCGCGACCGAGGCGATCGACACGGCGCCCAGCTTTTCTCCCGATGGCAG
The DNA here is from genome assembly GCA_905479725.1 of uncultured Paracoccaceae bacterium. Classification (GTDB taxonomy): domain Bacteria; phylum Pseudomonadota; class Alphaproteobacteria; order Rhodobacterales; family Rhodobacteraceae; genus Pararhodobacter. Next base: position 3,084 of record CAJQNQ010000290.1, read on the forward strand.
CCGCGTGGCATTTGAAAGCGACCGGTCGGGCAACTCGCAGCTTTACGTCATGCCGGTTTCCGGCGGGGCCGCAGAGCGCATCAGCTTCGGTCAGGGGCGCTACAGCACGCCGGTCTGGTCGCCACGCGGGGATCTGGTGGCGTTCACCAAGTCGCTCAGCGGACGGTTCCATATCGGTGTGATGCGGCTTGACGGCTCGAACGAGCGGATCCTGACCTCCAGCTACCTGGACGAGGGGCCGACATGGTCGCCCAATGGCCGGGTAATCATGTTCACCCGCGAAGAGGCCGGTGGTGATCCGACCCTGATGTCCGTCGATATCACCGGGCGCAACCTGCGGCGTGTGCGCTCGCCGGGCCCGGCATCGGACCCATCCTGGTCCCCCCTGTTGCCATAGGCGGCGCGCCGCCAGACATGACATGAGGGTGATTCCACAATTCGTTCTGTTCTGATATGATGCGCAAGGGGCAGGACGCACAGACCAATCCACAAGGAATTCGACATGAAACTTCTGAGCAAGGCCACGCTGGTGGCGGCAGCCCTGGTGCTGGCTGCTTGTGCAAACCCGCGCGGCGGCGCGAATGATTACGAATATGGCGCCGGTGCGGGCATCAGCTCGACCGCGTTGGGCGATCCCGGCGATCCGGCGTCCATCGCGTATTTCAACACCACCATTGGCGATACGGTCAATTTTGCCGTGAACAGCAGCGACCTGACCGAGCAGGGTCAGATCGTCCTGCGCACACAAGCCGTCTGGCTGAACCGCAATCCGGCCTATTCGATCCTGATCGAGGGTCACGCGGACGAGCGCGGCACGCGCGAATACAACATCGCGCTGGGTGCGCGCCGGGCCGCGCGCGTGGAACAATTCCTGATTGCCGAGGGCGTGAGCGCCGGTCGTATCCGCACCGTCAGTTACGGCAAGGAACGCCCGATCGAGGTTTGCGCAGCACAACGCTGCTGGGATCTGAACCGGCGGGCTGTGACGGTGGTGTCAAACTGACCGCTGACAGACGGCAACCGGGGAGGGGGGGCGCTGCCCCCCTCTTGGCCGCTGGCCAATTCACCCCCCGGAGTATTTGGAGCAAGATGAAGGGGGCAGGGGCGTGAGCAATCCGGCTCCCTTACCTTGTTTGCAAGACGCCTGCGCCGGCTACCGGCGGATCGGCCTCGCTGTGTCGGGCGGTAGCGATTCCGTGGCGGCGCTGGTTCTGGCGGTTGAGGGCTTGGGTGCGCAAGCCGTGCAGGCGGTGACGGTCGATCACGGTCTTCGCCCAGAGGCGGCGCAGGAAGCTGCACAGGTGGCGGCCCTGTGCGCCCGTCTGGGCGTGGCGCATGACACGCTGAAATGGGAGGGGCCGCGCGAGGGCAACCTGCAACAGGCAGCGCGGCAGGCGCGGCTGGATCTGATCGGCGCGTGGGCGCGAGGGCGCGTGGAGGCGGTGGTGCTGGCCCACACGCGCGACGATCAGGCCGAAACCTTCCTGATGCGCCTGGCGCGCGGATCCGGGGTGGACGGTCTGTCGGGGATGGCGCCCAGGCGGATTGCCCGGGGCATGACCTGGCTGCGGCCGTTTCTGCCGGTGACGCGCGACGAGTTGCGCGACGCGCTGCGCGGGCGCGGAATCGGGTGGGCTGACGATCCGTCGAATGCTGATCCGGCATTTCTGCGTGTGCGCGCGCGCCAGGCATTGAGCCAACTCGCCGCTTTGGGGATCGACTCCGCGACGCTGGCCGACACGACCGCGCGCCTGCGCCGGGCGCGCATTGCGCTGGATTTGCAGATGATGGACGCGGTGTCGCGGCTGGTGCGCGAGGAGACGGGAACGGTTCTGATCGCCAGGGCGGCGCTGGATTTGCCCGCCGAGATCCGTGACAGGCTGTTTGCAGCGTTGCTGATGGCGCTGTCGGGCGATGGCTACCGGCCTCGGCTGACGGCCCTGCATCGGTGGCTGGCGCAGGGTGGGGCGCTGCGCGGATGCGTGCTGGCCGATGAGGGCGATGACCTGCGCCTGTGGCGCGAGGCGCGCGCCATCGCCGCCGTGGAAACGCCGGCCGATATGTTGTGGGACCGGCGCTGGCGGGCAAACATCCCGGCCGGTGCGCCCCCCGGCGCCGTGATTCGGGCGCTGGGGAGTGATGGGCTGGCGCGGCTGAGCGCCCAGGCCCGGGCAGGCGCGCACCCCCATTGGCGAGAAACCGGCCTGCCGCAGGCCGCTCTCGCCGCGCAACCCGCGATCTGGCACGGAACAGAGCTGATTGCCGCCCCGCTGGCGCTTTGGCCGCAAAAATGGCGATTTTCTGCGCGACCAGTCGCCGCGATGGTCAATGAGTTGCAACAATCGCATTGAAGTCGACCGACGCATCACTATTTTAGAGCCAACTGGCCTTTGGGGCCGTGTGATTGGAGGCCCCCGTGGGCAACGCGAGAAATTTCGCTTTCTGGATCGTCCTGTTCTTCCTGATGATCGTTCTGTTCACCCTGTTCAACAACGGGGCCGGCACAACAGCGGGCCGGACGGTCGGTTATTCCGATTTCCTGCAACGGGTCGAGGCCGGCGATGTCAGCCGGGTCGTCATTGACGGAGAGACACTGCGCGTCACCGACCGCAGTGGCCAGGCCTATACCACCGTGCGGCCATCGGGTGAAAACCCGACCGATCGGCTGATTGACGCGAATGTCTCGGTCGAGGCGCGGGCGCAGGAACGCTCGGGCCTGATGTCGGCGCTGTCGGTCTGGCTGCCCTTCCTGCTGCTGATCGGCGTGTGGATCTTCTTCATGAACCGGATGCAGGGCGGCGGTAAAGGCGGGGCCATGGGCTTTGGCAAATCCAAGGCCAAGCTGCTGACGGAAAAGCACGGGCGCGTGACCTTCGATGACGTCGCGGGCATCGATGAGGCCAAGGAAGAGCTGGAAGAAATCGTCGAATTCCTGCGCACGCCGCAGAAGTTCAGCCGGCTGGGCGGCAAGATCCCGAAAGGCGCGTTGCTGGTCGGCCCTCCGGGCACCGGTAAAACACTGCTGGCGCGCGCCATCGCCGGTGAGGCTGGTGTGCCGTTCTTCACCATATCGGGCTCTGATTTTGTCGAAATGTTCGTCGGTGTCGGCGCGTCACGGGTGCGCGACATGTTCGAACAGGCGAAAAAGAACGCGCCCTGCATCCTGTTCATCGACGAAATCGACGCTGTCGGCCGCTCGCGTGGCGTGGGCTATGGCGGCGGCAATGACGAGCGCGAACAGACGCTGAACCAGTTGCTGGTCGAAATGGACGGGTTCGAGGCCAACGAGGGCATCATCATCATCGCCGCGACCAACCGCCCCGACGTTCTGGACCCGGCGCTGCTGCGCCCCGGCCGCTTTGACCGCCAGGTGCAGGTGCCGAACCCGGACATCAAGGGCCGCGAAAAAATCCTTGGCGTTCATGCCCGCAAGGTTCCGCTGGGCCCGAATGTGGATCTGCGCATCATCGCGCGCGGCACCCCCGGCTTTTCGGGCGCGGACCTGGCCAACCTTGTGAACGAAGCTGCGTTGACCGCCGCGCGCAAGAACCGGCGCTTCGTGACGATGCAGGATTTCGAGGACGCGAAGGACAGGGTCATGATGGGCGCGGAACGCCGCTCCATGGTGATGACCGAGGACGAGAAGAAACTGACCGCCTATCACGAGGCCGGGCATGCGGTTGTCGGCCTGCACGTGCCGCAGCACGATCCGATCCACAAGGCGACGATCATCCCGCGGGGCCGGGCGCTGGGGCTTGTCCTGTCGCTGCCCGAACGCGATCAGTTGAGCGTGACCTACACCAAATACAAGTCCAAGATCGCCATGGCGATGGGCGGCAAGGTGGCCGAGGAGCTGATCTTCGGCAAGGAAAACGTCACCTCGGGCGCGGCCAGCGATATTCAGCAGGTCAGCCGCATCGCAAGGGCGATGGTCACGCAGTTCGGGTTCTCGGACGCCTTGGGCAATATCGATTACGCGAACGAGCAGCAAAGCTTTCTGGGCAATTATCAGGGTGGCTCGAATGCCTCGCCCGAAACTCAGGAGAAAATCGACGAAGAGGTGCGCCGCATCGTCGAGGAAGGCTATCAGACCGCGAAGCGCATCCTGACCGAGCGCGCACAGGAGCTGGAAAACCTGGCCAAGGGGCTGCTTGAATATGAAACGCTGACCGGCAAGGAAATCACCCGTGTGATGGCGGGCGAAGGGCCGGGCCGGGACGAGGATGATTCCACGCCGACAGGCGGGGTGCCGTCGGTGGCGTCGATCCCGCGCACCAAGCCGCGCCGTCCCGGCGATGACAGCGGAATGGAGCCGAACCCCAGCGCCTGATGCGGCTGCGGCGAAATCGACAAACCCCGGAGGCCGAGCCGCTTCCGGGGTTTTTTTGTGGGCTGTGGACGCCGTCTTGAGGGAACGCGGCGGATAGCAGAAGCGTCGCGCGGCGTTCAACTTTTCCCGCTTGCCGACGCGTCGCGGGACGCGGTTCGCAACACGGCGTCGATGGCGTCATATGTTCCCAGGCGGAACCGATGTCGCGCCTTGTTTTCGACCCACCACGCTGCGCCGCCCGGGGTCGCAAGCATCTCGATCAGGCAATTGGATATCGCTTCGTCGATTCCGTCGATCTGGCCCGGCAACAGGGCATTGTGTTTGTAGAAGTTCGCGTAGATGTGGATGCCTTGCTCCATATAGCCACCGAAGCTCAGTTTCTCGGCATCCGTGAGCGCGTGATAATCGGTATGCGCGCGCGTGACGAACTCGGCGAATGGCAGGTCATTGGTGATACCCTTGTAATCGCTGAGCGACTGCAACAGGTCGCGCCAGTTGGCGTGTTCGGCCTGGAGCCGGGTCATGCGGATCTCGTACCCAAGAAAGGCCAATGACACGATAACGCCAACCGCCGCCGCGATTTGAGCGATGCTGGAAAGCGAAGACAGATCCATGATGTATCCTTGCGTGCGAACCGCACCAATCAGACAGGGCTTGACCGCGAAAATCAATGGCGACCACGGCGTCCCGGCAAGCGGATCGCACCGTGGCCTGGGGCCAGGTCCGCGTGGATGATGTGACGCGGTGGGTCAATCCCGGCCAAATGGCCTGTTCACAGATACCGGCGGCGGTTGACCGATCGGCACGGCGGGGTCGTATCGGAAACCGGCCAAGACGGAAAACGTCACCATCGCGTCGCAAAAGAGAAGCGACGGTCGCTTGCAACCCGCTAAGCAAGGGCCAGATCCATTTCCGCAAGGAGCGCCCACTATGTCGTTCAAGTCAGACATCGAAATTGCCCGCGAGGCAAAGAAGAAACCGATCATGGAGATCGGCGCGAAGCTGGGCATTCCGTCCGAGCACCTTCTGCCCTACGGCCATGACAAGGCCAAGGTCAGCCAGGAGTTCATCAACTCGCTGTTCGATCGCAAGGACGGCAAGCTGATCCTGGTCACCGCAATCAACCCGACCCCGGCGGGTGAGGGCAAGACGACGACCACCGTGGGGCTGGGTGACGGGCTGAACAAGATCGGCAAGAATGCCGTGATCTGTATCCGCGAGGCCAGCCTGGGCCCGAATTTCGGCATGAAGGGCGGGGCCGCGGGCGGCGGTTATGCGCAGGTCGTTCCGATGGAGGAAATGAACCTGCACTTCACGGGTGACTTCCATGCCATCACCAGCGCCCACAACCTGCTGTCGGCGATGATCGACAACCACATCTATTGGGGCAACGGTTTGGAAATCGACGAACGCCGGGTTGTCTGGCGCCGGGTCATGGACATGAATGATCGCGCGCTTCGACAAATAACGGCGTCTCTGGGTGGCGTGGCGAACGGTTTCCCGCGGGAAGCTGGATTTGACATCACGGTTGCTTCTGAAGTGATGGCAATTCTGTGCCTTTCCAATGACCTTGATGATTTGAAGAAACGGCTTGGTGACATCATTGTTGCCTATCGCCGCGATCGCAGTCCGGTGTACTGCCGCGACATCAAGGCGGATGGTGCGATGACCGTGTTGTTGCAACAGGCAATGCAGCCAAACCTCGTCCAGACACTGGAAAACAATCCAGCCTTTGTGCATGGCGGGCCTTTTGCAAACATTGCGCATGGTTGTAACTCCGTGATTGCGACAAAGACTGCATTGAAGATTGCAGACTATGTGGTGACCGAAGCAGGTTTTGGTGCGGATT
>CAJQNQ010000291.1 GCA_905479725.1 uncultured Paracoccaceae bacterium
CTGGTGGGCAACTTTTTTGGGGCGCAGTTCGGGATGGATGACGGAAGTGGAAAGGAGCTAAGTCAGATCAGGGGCAACTGTGCGCAAGGTTGCTACATCATAAATAACTGATTTTGCTTCACTAATCTGCACAATGTGCAAATGCACAAACGATGCACAAACGCAAAAACGGATCTCTAACACATTCAATCTAAATCGTTTTCACGGAAAGCATTTTACTCCTAAGGGGCAGGTTGCAGGTTCGAATCCTGCCGGGGTCACCAACTTTCCCGCCGAAACGCAGCGGCGAGCACTCACACGAACCAGGTTCTCACGGACGCGTGGGTCTCGTTTGACGGACTGGACCAAAATTCGCCAGAAACACGGGGCGTTACCCGGCGGCGACGCTGGCGCCGATACCGGCGGATCCCCGGATCACGTAGACGTCGCAGGGCGCGCGGCGGGTGACGCGGGCGGCCGTGGAGCCCAGGAAATAATCCATGGCCGTCGGATGATGTGCGCCGACGACGACCAGGTCGATGCCATTGCGCGCGGCGTATTCCACGATCTTCACACCCGCCTTGCCGGTCGTGACCACGCAGGTGAACGCCGGATCGCCGTCAGCAAGCGCGTCAAGATTGGCGCGCACCCTTTCCGACAGATGGTTTTCCATTTTCACGGTGACGAATTCCGACGCAAAGCTGGGAACCGCTTCCAGCACGGTCAGCAGCGTGATGTGCCCGCCGGGGTCCAGCAACCGGCGCGCCAGTTCGAGCTTGCGGGCAACCAGCGCCTCGTGGTCGATGGCGATGGGAATGAGGATCGACGATGGCATGATGCGGTCTCCGATTTTCTGGGGCGCGGAGCGGTTCGCGCCGTGTGGGGGTCAGGCGGTGGCGCCGCCGTGGGCCAGCGCGCGCGCCTGCTCAAGATAGATCACCGGCACGTCGATGCCTTCGGCCCGCGCCCGGGCAATGGCGGCGCGGCGGCGCGCGCCCGGCAGACGGGCGCCGGGCATGGCGGCCAGCGTTTCCAGCAGGTCGTGCACCCGCGCCGGATAGCCCGTCGCGCCATTCGGACGAATGGCGATCAGGGTCTGGCCGACACGCGGCTCGGGTCCGTCCGAAGTGAAGAAGGACCCGGCATCCTTGCTGAAAGCACTGCCGGTGAAAGCGGTTGTCAGCAGTTCCACCATCAACGCCAGCGCCGTGCCCTTGGCCTCGCCGATCGGCACCATGGTGCCGGCCAGCGCGGCGGCGGGGTCGGTGGTGGGGTTGCCGCGCGCATCCAGCGCCCAGCCTTCAGGGATGGATTTGCCCGATTTGTGGGCATTCATCACCTTGCCCCGCGCCACGCGCGACAAGGACAGGTCGATGACCAGCGGTTCGCCCCCCGCCTGCGGCGTGGCAAAGGCGATGGGGTTGGTGCCATAAAGCGCCTCTGCCGCGCCCCAGGGGGCGATGGCCCTGGGCGAATTGGCCATCATCAGGCCGATCAGCCCGGCCTGCGCGATCTTTTCCACCTGCACCGACAATGCGCCGCAATGATGCGAGTTGCCGACCGCCATGATGCAGATCCCGGCATCTTGCGCGCGCGGCAAACCGGCCGCAAGCGCGGCGTCCAGCGCCGGAAAGGCAAAGCCGCACCCGGCATCGACATGCAGGGCGGCTGCCCCTGTGGGTGTGACCGTGACGGCGGCATCGGCGCGGATCTTTCCGCTTTGCACCTGTGCCGCGTAATCCCCCAGCCGCGAAAATCCATGGCCAACCTGTCCCTCGGCCTGCGCCGCGACCAGCGCGGCGGCGACCGATAGCGCCGCCGGTTCCGGCGTGCCCGCGCCGATCAGCGCGTCGCGGATCAGGCTTTGCGCGTCATGCAGGCTCAGGCGTTCGACGGCGGTCATGGCAGGTGTTCCATTCCGTGAAAAGTCGGGGGCAGCCCTGAAACAGGCCGCCCCCCGGTGCACCAGCGTCAGGCGCTGCGATAGAGCTTGGTCATCGAGAATTCCCGGTGCCCCAGGGCCTCGGCCGCGGTGTTGCGGCCATTCGCCGTGCGGCGGATCATCTCGATCAGCGCGTCGCCCGCTTCGTCGATGGTCTGTTCGCGGCGCAGAATGCCCGACACGTCCACGTCCACATGCTCGCCCATGGTGCGCACGGTGCGCGGGTTGGCGGTGATCTTGATGACCGGCACGATGGGGTTGCCGACCACGTTGCCCTGCCCGGTGGGGAAGGTGTGGATCACCGCGCCACCGGCGGCCATCAGCGTCACGCATTCGGCCGCGGCGGACGATGAGTCCATGAAATACAGCCCGTTGCCCGAATTCGGCATCTCGGCCGGGTCCAGAATGTCGATGTAGCGCGAGGTGCGTCCGATCTTCTCCAGATTGCCCAGCGCCTTTTCCTCGATCGTGGTCAAGCCGCCTTCGATGTTGCCCTTGGTCGGTTGGCTGTCGGACAGGTCATCGGTCTGATGCGCGAAGATGACGTCGTCCTGATAGGCTTTCCACATCTTGTACCAGCG
>CAJQNQ010000292.1 GCA_905479725.1 uncultured Paracoccaceae bacterium
TGGCGAGGGCTGGGCCGATCACGCGCGGCAGATGGGCGTCACGCCCCTCCTGACCGATTTCGGCAAATCCGCCCCCATCGACCTGAACCGCGCGGAACAGGCGCTGCGCGCCCGGCCCAGTGCCAGGGCGGTGATGGTCACGCATGTGGATACGTCGACCAGCGCGAAAAACGACATCGCGGCGCTGCGCAGGCTGATGGATGATTTGCGGCACCCGGGCTTGTTGATGGTCGACTGCATCGCCTCGCTGGGATGCGATGAATTCCGCATGGATGACTGGGGCGTCGATGTGATGATCGCGGCCAGCCAGAAAGGGTGGATGACCCCGCCGGGACTCGGCTTGGTGTTTTTTTCCGACAAGGCGCGCGAGGCGGCGAAAACCTCGGATCTGCGCACGCCCTATTGGGACTGGGAGCCGCGGATCGACGCCAATCATTTCTACATGCATTTCTTCGGCACCGCCCCCACCCATCACCTGATGGGCCTGCGCGAAGCCCTGACAATGATCGTGGAAGAAGGGCTTGAAAACGTCTGGGCGCGCCATGCCGGGCTGGCCCGCGCGGTCTGGGCGGCGGGCGACGCCTGGGCGCAGCGCGGCGATTTCGCGCTGAATATCTCGGACCCGGCAGCGCGCGGGCATTCGGTCACGGCGATGCGGCTTTCGGGTGCGGACGGCACGCGCCTGCGCAACTGGTGCGAGCATCAGGGCGGCGTGACGCTGGGCGTCGGACTGGGCATGGCCGAGCCCGACAGCCCGCAGGCCGACGCTTTCTTTCGACTGGCACATATGGGGCATGTGAGCGCCCATATGACGCTGGGCGCGCTGGCGGTGATGGACGCGGGCATGAAGGCCCTGGCAATCCCGCACGGCAGCGGTGCGCTGGAAGCCGCGACGCGAGCCCTGACCCAAACCTGACCGCACAGGGTCTGCGCGCCCCTGATCCGGCCAAAGATTGAACCCCGCAGGCGCCCGGTTCGACCCACGGCCTGGGAACCGGGGGACAACAGGACCATGTCGGACAGATCGCTGATCGGATTGCTGCGCCGCCACCACATGTGGATCCCGCTGTTGCCGGTGACCATGGCCATGGCGGTGCTGCTGGCTGGCGCGGTGCTGGATCGCACGGTGGATGCCTTCGACGGGCAGGGATTGCGGGCCAATGCCACGGTTCTGAACGCCCGCACCGCTGAAATGCAGGGGCCTGACGGCATGCCGACCCCGCGATACCGCTTGCTTGTCCGGTTTCTGCCCGCGCGCGGCGACGCCGTGGAAGCATGGCACGATGTCAGCCGCGCGGTATTCGACAGCGCCACCGTGGGTCAGATACTACCCGTTCGCTACGTGCCCAACTCTCCGGCAACGGCCGAAATCATCGACGATACCACGCGCGGCTACGGCTGGCTGACCTGGTCCATTGGCGTGCTGCTCTTGCTGGCCGGTTCCGGGGCGGCGCTGGTCATCGGACGCGATCTTCCTTCGGCGCGCCGGGCTCAGCAATCCACCCGGCGCCAGACAGCCTTTGTCCAGACGCATCAATACACCGGCACAAAGCTGGGAGACATTCATTTGCACCGCATGATCTGGACCGACGAGCAGGGCCGCCCGGGTCGGTCGCGCGCCCGCAAGCCCGGCGATCTGCCGGCCATCGGCAAAACCATTGTGCTGCGGGCTGATCCCAGAACCGGCCGCCTGTGGTGGGAAGGCGATCTGTAGCGCCGCTTCACGTCACCCGGTCGATGCGCGTGGTCAGGTGGATCAGGCTCTCGGACGAGCGCACGCCCGGCAGATCCCCGATCAGGTCCAGCACCTGATCCAGCGCGGCGGTGTTTTCGGCGGCCACCTGCAACAACAGATCGAATCGCCCCGATGTGGTGAATGCCCGCTCGATTTCGGGGATGCTGCGCAGCCGTGTCAGCACCGCCGCCTGTCCGCGCGGCTCGATCGACACCAGGATGCTGGCGCGAATCAGGCGGCGCGCGGCGGCATCGCCCAGCTTGATCGTATAGCCGGCGATAGCGCCGCTGGTCTCCAGCCGGTCCAGCCGCGACTGCACGGTGGTGCGCGCAACCCGCATCTTGCGGGCCAGCGTTGCCACCGATTGCCGTGCATCGGTCTGCAACTGGGCTATCAGGGCCTTGTCCAGGTCGTCCATGTCATTCTGCCGATGTTTTCGTCATTTTATATCGCTATTTCGTCTTTTTCAACCTTTTGGCTGGTGAAAATGTCGCCTACTTGCGCCATCCTGTTCTACAGTGCCAGAGGTGGTCTGGACACGATGAACCGACAGTCGAGAGGTCACGCCCATGGGGTTTGCAGACAGCATCTGGTCCGATCCGATAGAGTATCTGCGCGCGGTCGGTCCGAATGATCCGGTCCTGTTCATGTCCCCAGCCGCGCTTCAGGCGCAGGCCCGGCGCTTTCAGTCGGGTTTTCCCGGGCTGGTGACCTTTGCAGTCAAATCGAACCCCGAAGAGGCCGTAATCACCAATCTGGTGGCCGCCGGCATTCACGCCTTCGATGTGGCCTCGCCCGAGGAAATCGCCCTGATCCGGCGTTTGGACCCTGACGCGGCACTGCACTACAACAACCCGGTGCGGGCGCGCCACGAGATCGTGTTCGCCGTGGGCCGCGATGTGGCGTCGTATTCGGTCGATTCGCTGAGCGAGCTGGACAAGCTGTTCGCGATGGTTCCCGTGACCCGCGAGAACGGCGAAACCGTGGAAATCACCGCCCGTTTCAAGCTGCCGGTCGCTGGTGCCACCTATGATTTCGGCGCCAAGTTCGGCGCGACCGAGGAACTGGCCACCGAAATCCTGCGCCGCGTCGCCGCGCGCGGTTACATTCCGTCGCTGACCTTCCACCCGGGCACGCAATGCGTCGATCCGCAGGCCTGGGCGTCCTATATCCGCGCCGCCGGTCGCATCGCCGATGCCGCAGGTGTGCGGATCCACCGGCTGAACGTGGGCGGCGGGTTCCCGTCGCATCGGCTGCAATCGCTGACCCCGCCGCTGGACGCGATCTTTGCCATGATCGGCAGCACCGCCGCCGGGGTTTTCGGCGATCACGCCCCGGCGCTGGTCTGCGAACCTGGCCGCGCTCTGGTGGCCGACAGTTCGGCCATGCTGGTGCGTATCAAGGCCCTGCGCGACGACGATCATGTGTTCCTCAATGATGGTGTCTACGGCGCCTTTGCCGAACTGCCGCTGCTGGGCACGCTGAACCGGCTGAGCGTCTGGTCGCCGGAAGGCGAGCGCCGCACCGGCGAAACGCTGGGCCGCACGATCTTTGGCCCGACCTGCGACAGCGTGGACCGCCTGCCAGGCGAAACCCCGCTGCCCGCCGATGTGCAGGAGGGCGATTTCCTGCTGTTCCAGGGCATGGGGGCCTATTCGGTGCCCACCAACACCCATTTCAACGGTTTTGGCGCGCTGGCGGTGCAAATGGTCATGGACCTTGCGTCGTAACCATTTGAAAGGCGCGCGAAACCCTGCTTAACCCTTGCCCTTGCGCTTGGCAGGCTTATCCTGACAGGCATTGGGCAAGGGGACAAAGATGCGCGCATTCGGACAGGCACAGGGCGTCAAGCGGCGTGAAGATATCCGCTTTCTGACCGGGCAAGGCCGCTACATGGCCGATATCCCCCCGGACGGCGCGCTGCACGCGTATTTCCTGCGATCCATGGTGGCTCACGGGGCGATCACCACGCTGGATCTGGACGACGCGCGCGCCATGCCCGGCGTCGCCGCGATCCTGACCAATGACGATCTGAAAGCCGCCGGGATCACAAGGTCGATGTGGTCCGCCCCGGCCTCGGATCAGCGCGGGTTTGCCGGCAAAAGCCCGGCCCGCCCGATCCTGGCTGACGGAGCCGTTCGTCATGTCGGCGAGGCCGTGGCGCTGATCGTCGCCGAGACCCGCGAGCAGGCGATGGACGCCGCCGAATCCATCGTGCTGGATATCGACGACGCACCGGTCCATCTGGATCTGTCGCCGGGAGGCCCGGCCCTGCACCCAGAGGCGCCCGACAACATCGCCTTTGACTGGATGCTGGGCGACGAGGACGGCGTATCCGACGCCTTCGCGCGCGCGGCCCACGTCACCACGCTGAGCGTGCGTCAGAACCGCGTTGCCGTGGCCAGCCTGGAGCCCCGCGCAGCCTTTGCCGAATGGCACGGCGAGCGCCTGCATCTGGCCTTCAACGGGCAAGGCGTCTGGGTGATGAAACGCGAACTGGCCAGGACGCTGAACCTGGACCCCGAACAGGTGCAGATCACCACCCCGGATGTGGGCGGTGGTTTCGGCATGAAAGCCATGACCTATCCTGAATATTTCGCCATCGCCCACGCCGCGAAAGTGGTCCGAAGGCCTGTTGTCTGGACCTCGGACCGGGCCGAGGCGATGATGACCGACAACGGCGCGCGCGATCTGACCAGCACCGCCGAACTGGCGTTTGACGCGGATCACCGTCTGCTGGGCTACCGTGTCAGCACCCTGTCCAATCTGGGCGCCTACAATTCGCAATTCGCCCAGCAGATCCAGTCGGCGCTTTTTTCCAAGGTTCTGACCGGGGTGTATGACATTCCCAGCGCGCTGCTGCACGTCAAGGGGATCTACACCAACACCACGCCGGTCGATGCCTATCGCGGTGCGGGCCGGCCCGAGGCCATCACGCTGCTGGAGCGCGCGATGGACATGGCCGCGCGCGAACTGGGCCTGACTCCGATGGACCTGCGGCGGCGCAATTTCATCACGCCGGATCAATTCCCGTATGCCACGCCCGGCAAGGTCACCTATGACGTTGGCGAATTCGACCGCGTCCTGACC
>CAJQNQ010000293.1 GCA_905479725.1 uncultured Paracoccaceae bacterium
TTGGCGCGCCCAGACCCGGCGCGCCTTTGTTGCATCGGCAAGGAATTGACAGGCCGGGGTGAGTCGTGGTTCAAGGGGCGCATATCGTTGCACATGCAATGACCATATCGGAGGATCCCATGACCGCGCCCGCCCTGAAGATCGACCAGATGCACCACGTCGCTTATCGCTGCAAGGACGCCAAGGAGACGGTGGAATGGTATGGCACGATGCTGAACATGGATTTCGTTCTGGCGATTGCCGAGGACCGCGTGCCGTCCACCCATGAGCCCGACCCCTACATGCATATTTTCCTCGATGCGGGGATGGGCAACATCCTGGCGTTCTTTGAACTGCCCACCAAGCCCGAGATGGGGCGCGATCCGAACACACCGGAATGGGTGCAGCACATCGCCTTCAAGGTGAAGGACCGTGACACGCTGACGGCGTTCCGCGATCACCTGCTGGCCAACGGGGTCGAGGTGCTGGGCGTCACCGACCATTCGATCTTCCATTCGATCTATTTCTTCGATCCCAGCGGCCACCGGATCGAACTGGCCTGCCCGGACCCGCAGGAAGACGCGATGCTCAAGCGCATGGATGCGGTGAAATGGGACATGCTGGAGGAATGGTCAAAGACCAAGCGCGCGCCAAAACATGCCGACTGGCTTCACGCGAAGGAACTGGGCAAGGAAAGCGCGTAACCTGTCCGGCCCTGTCGGGCGCCGGGATCTGAGCGAATCGGGATTCGGGGCAGGGCGCGGCGCCTTGCCCAATTCGGCCTGATCACTTCGCGGCCCAGCGGTTTTCCAGCGCTTCGATCGCCTTGATCCGGTCCGGCGTCTTGGGATGCGAGGCCAGCCAGACCGGCGGCGCGCCGCGCATCCCGGTCAGATGCTCAAGCTTTGCCAGCAGGGTTTTCTGCGGCTCGGTGCCGATACCGGCCTTGGTCAGCAGGGCGGCGGCGTATTCGTCGGCCTCGTATTCGTCCTTGCGGCTCAGGCTGGCGGCCAGCAGCGTGACCAGCCCGTTGGCGATCCAGATGCCGATGCCGGGCAGAAACCGCCCCAGGATCGCCGCCAGCGCCACGCGCACCGCGTTCTGGCCGGAAAAGTCGATCATCCGGCGGCGGCTGTGCCCCAGCGCCACATGCCCCATTTCATGCGCGATGACCGACGCGAGTTCCTCGGCGCTGACCTCGCCGGCCTGATAGCGGTTCAGAAAGCCACGGGTCAGGAAGATCCGGCCATCCGGCGCGGCCAGCCCGTTGATCGGTTCGATTTCATAGACATGCACCTCGATCGCGCGCAGATTCAGCGCCCGCGCCATCCGGTCGGTCAGGGTTTTCAGATAGGGATCGCGCAGCCGTGTGGCGTTGGCGTCCAGGTCGCGCCGGGTGCGCCAGGCCGAGAACTGCCACATCAACAGCCCATACAGAATCGCCAGCAGGATAGGGGTCAAACGAAGCATGATACCGATATGGGTTGCGCGGGGCGGTTAGGCAAGCTTAGGCGCGCTGCGCGGCCAGGTGCGCGGCGCAGCCCAGCAAACCCGCGTAGTCATCCTCGACCACCGACACGGAGAACCGCGCCATATGCGCGGAAAACCGTCCCATCCGGGTGAAGGCGTCGACCATCCCCAGATCGATCAGATAAGGGGCCATGGCGCGCGCCACGCCGCCGATCAGGTAGATGCCGCCATAGGGCAGATGCACCAGCGCCAGGCTGGCCAGCACCCGCCCCATCAGGCCTGCATAAAGCGCCCCGGTTTCGCGGGCTCTCGGGTCCCGGGCCGCCAGCGCCGCGATCAGGTCGGCCGCCGCGATGTCGGTGCCGCTGGTCCAGTGATGCAGCGCCACCAGGCCACGCCCGCTCAGGGCCTCCTCGAGCGTGGCGATCCCGTGAAGCTTGGCCAGATGGCGGGCCAGCGCGGTCTCTGCCTCGGTGTGATGGGGCAGATGGATATGCCCGGTTTCCGACGGCGGCACGAACACGCCCTGCGGCCCGCTGAAGACCGGTGCCGCGTTGAAGCCGGTGCCAGCCCCGACCACCAGCCGCGTCGCGACATTCGATGACGGTGTGCTCGTCTCTGGTTCGCCGGGCATCAACAGGTGCACATGGCGCGGGTCCAGCCCGGCCAGCGCGTGGCCCTGCGCTTGCAGATCGTTGAGGATGAAGACCTTGTCACAGCCGCCAAGCGCCGCAAGATCATCACGGGTGATTTCCCAGTCCAGATTGGTCATCCGCGCCCGGCCATCCGCCACCGGCCCAGCGACCGCCACGCAGACCCCGCTGCATTCCGTCGTCGCGGTCTGCGCCAGATAGGCGCGCAGAATGTCGGACAATGATGTGTGCCCGGCATTGGCGAACCGGCGGATCGAGCCCTGGCGCAGCACCCCGCCATCGGCCAGCGCGACGCGCGTATTCGTGCCGCCCAGATCCGCCACCAATTGCGGCGCCGGGGTGAAGGGCCAGGGTTTGAGGATACGATCAGGCATGGCGGGCGTTTCCGGCTGCGGCGGGAGTGGCGGATGTATTGACGCCGGTTAAACCATGTCCCGGCACACATGGGAATCGCAAACGCCATGACCGGGCCGGCGAAGGCGCGACAGGCTGCCCCCTTGTGCTGCCGCCCGCGAAACGAGACTGTGCCGCGCAAACCGCAGGAGCCGATGATGTCGAACCCGCCATTGCCTGACGGCAACAGATCCACCAGGCCGCGCCATTTTCCGCCGCCCCCGCCCTTGGTCGCCAAACCGCAGGGGCTGTGGCGGCGCACGCCGCCGGCCGTGTTTTTGCCGATCCTGGGCTTGTTCGGGCTGGGGCTTTCGTGGCGCGCGCTGGCCGCGCAGCCGGGGATGGGCGGGTTTGCCCCGCTGGGCGAGGCTGTTCTGGGCGCAACGCTGCTGGTGTTCGCCTTCGCGCTGATCGCCTGGCTGTCCAAGCCGCTGCGGCGGCCCGGTGTGGTGATGCAGGAACTCGGTGTTCTGCCCGGGCGCGCCGGGCTTGCGGCGATGGCGCTGGGTATCATGCTGGCGGGCGCGACGCTGCGCCCCTTCGCCCCCGGGCTGGCGGTGATCCTGGTGGTGACCGGGATCCTGGCGCTGGCCCTGCTGGGCGTCCTGATCGGTGTCCTGTTGCTGCGCGGCCCGGCGGAGCGCCGCGTGGTCGCGCCGGATTTCCACCTGATCTACGGCGGCTATATTCTGGCGCCGCCGACCCTGGTGCCGCTGGGATACACCCAGGTTTCGACCGTCATCCTGTGGGGGTCGGTCGGCGTGGCGGTGTTGATCTGGGCGGCCAGCCTGCACCAGATGATCGCCCGCGTGCCGCCCGCCCCGCTGCGCCCCCTGCTGTCCCTTCATCTGATGCCCGCCAGCCTGCTCGCCATTGTGGCGGCAGGTCTGGGGATGGCGGATCTGGCGCTGGGTTTTGCCGTTCTGGCGCTGGTCCTGCTGGTTGGCCTGCTGGGCACGGCGCGCTGGCTTCTGGCGGCGGGGTTCTCGCCCCTGTGGGGGGCGCTGACCTATCCGCTGGCGGCCAGTGCCGCAGGGTTGGAGGCAGGGTTGGCGGCAGGGTTGGCGGGTCCCGGGCAATGGATCGGGGCGATCGTGCTGATCGCGGCCACCGGGGCCGTCCCGTGGATCACCTATCCGATCATGAAAGACTGGGCCAAGGGGAAGCTGGCGAAAAAGACCAACGCCGCGACGCTCTGACTTTCGGCGCCGGGCCAGCTGGCGTCCGGCAC
>CAJQNQ010000294.1 GCA_905479725.1 uncultured Paracoccaceae bacterium
GCTGTCAATGGTTTGAATTGCGCTCGTGCGCCCGAGCCCATAGGAAACGATGCAGGTTCCAAGGTCAACACGACGAGGCACAGGCCCATGTTCACGCTGTTTCGCTGGTTGCTTCGCATTTCGATCGCCCTGGTGGTGGTCGCGGTGATTTCGGTGATCGGGGTTTACTATTTCCTGTCGCGCTCGCTGCCCGAGTATTCCGCCAACCTGTCCGTGCGCGGGATAGACGGCACCGTGGAGATTGTCCGCAACACCTATGCGGTTCCTAATATCTTCGCCGAAACGGATGCCGATGTGTTCTTCGGGCTGGGCTTTGCCCAAGCGCAGGACCGCCTGTGGCAGATGACCGTTCTGCGCCGCACCGCGCAGGGGCGGCTGAGCGAGGTGTTCGGCGAAGCCACGCTGCGCACCGACGAATTGATGCGGCGGCTGGATCTCTATGGCCTGGCGCAAAGCTCGGTCGCGGCGCAGGACGACGATACGCGCCTGGCGCTGGAGGCCTATGCCCGGGGTGTGAACGCGTGGATCAACCAGGTCAATGACGACGCGCTGGGACGCGGGGCACCGGAATTCTTCCTGTTCCCCAGCGAAGTCAGCCTGTGGCAGCCCGCCGACAGCATCGCGATCATCAAGCTGATGGCGGTGCAGATGTCCGGCCAGATGGAAAACGAGGTGCGCCGGGCCCGACTGTCGGCGCTGCTGGGCCCCGAAGGCGTCCCGACCTGATGCCCGAGGATCAGTCCGCCGGGATCGCCGCCCTGCCGGATTTTGCCAGCCTGTTCCCGGATTTGCAGGAAACGCAGCTGGCGATGCCGCTGGTGATGCCCGGCGCCTTGCCGGGGGGCGGCTTGTCGCCGTTTCCCGCGGCCCAGATGGCCGGCGCGTCGAACGCCTTCGCCGCCGGTCCCGAGCGGTCGGCCAGTGGTGGCACCTTGCTGGCCAATGACCCCCATCTTGGCTTCACGGCGCCGTCGATCTGGTATCTGGCCCGTCTGGAACTGAGCACCGGCGCGGTCATCGGCGGCACCATCCCGGGTGTGCCGGCGGTCATGGTCGGACGCTCGCGCGCGCTGGGCTGGGGGCTGACGACGGCCTATCTGGACGATCAGGACGTGCTGCTCGAGGAACTGGACCAGGCCGATCCGCAGCGCTACCGCACGCCCACCGGCTGGGCCGAGTTCGAGACCCGCCGGTCGGTCATCCGAGTGGCCGATGCCGACCCGGTGACGATCACGCTGCGCTGGTCGGAGAACGGCCCGATCCTGCCGGGCAGCCACTATTCGCTGGGGTCGGTGACACCGCCCGGCTATGTGGCGGCGCTGTCCTGGACCGCGCTGACCGGCGCCGACACGTCGATGAGCGCGGCCATCGGCCTGATGCGGTCGCAATCGGTGGCCGAAGCCATCGTCGCGGGCGAGGATTTCGTCGCCCCGGCTCAGAACCTGACGCTGATCGATTCCGAAAACATCGCCTTGCAGATGATCGGCCGGATGCCCCGGCGCGACCCCCAGTCCCCGACGCGCGGCCGGATGCCCGCCCCCGGCTATGACCCGGCAGCACGCTGGCAGGGCTCCCTGCCCTATGCCTCGAACCCGCGATTCATCAATCCGCAGACCGGGTTGATCGGCAACACCAACAACAAGCTGCTGGACCGCCCGTTCCCGCTGCATGTCAGCTACGACTGGGGCGACACGACGCGGATTCAGCGTTGGGTGCGGCTGATGCGGCAGCGCATGGTGCACACGCGCGAAAGCTTCATCGAGGCGCAGTTGGACACCGTCAGCCAGGCCGCGCGTCAGCTGTTGCCGCTGGTCGGCGCCGATCTGTGGTTCCAGGGCGATCCCGCCCCCCCCGGCACCCGCGAGGCCCAGCGCCAGACAGCCTTGCAGATGCTGGCCGACTGGAACGGCGACATGAACGAGCACCTGCCCGAGCCGCTGATCTACGCCGCCTGGATGCGCGACCTTCAGTTTCGCCTGATCCGCGACGAGCTGGGCCCGCAGGTCGACATGTTCACCAGTGTGAATCCCGAATTCATCATGCGCGTTTTCAGCGACACCGATGGTGCATCGCGCTGGTGCGACATCGTGCAATCGGCGATCGTCGAAACCTGTGTCGACATCGCCCGCACCGCGCTGGACGAGGCCATTCAGGACTTGTCGCAGACCTACGGCCCGGCGATCGAAAGCTGGCGCTGGGGCGATGCGCACCAGGCGACCCAGGATCACCCCGTGCTGGGCTCCGTGCCGCTGCTGAGCATGTTCGTCAACATCCGCCAATCGACCAGCGGCGGGGACAACACGCTCAATCGCGGGCTGACGGCGGGCGGTCCCCCGGGCGCCGATCAACCGTTTCTTAACGTCCACGGCCCAGGCTATCGGGGCGTCTATGACATGGCCGACCCGGAATCCAGCGTGTTCATCATATCAACCGGCCAGTCCGGCCACCCGCTCAGCCGGTATTACGATGATCTTGGCGCCCTGTGGCGGCGCGGGGAATATATCCCGATGACTTTGGACCCGGAACTTGCGCGTGCGGGTGGCGTTGGCACCACGCGGCTTGAACCCCGCCCGTGACCGGCGCATATTCGGACCGTAACCCCTTTATGTTTGAGTGTTCACGATGATCTACGAAACCGCCAGAGAATGGACGACCGCCCCCCGCAGAAGCGTGCTGCTTTTCGGCATGTCCGGCCTAGGCAAGACGCGTGTCTCGTCCCTGTTGCGGGACGGGGGCTGGTTTCACTATTGTGTCGATTACCGCATCGGCACCCGCTACATGGGCGAAGCCATCGCCGATAATTTCAAGCGCGAGGCGATGAAGGTGCCGATGCTGCGCGAATTGCTGCTGTCGGATTCGGTGCGCATTCAGTCCAACATCACTTTCGACAATCTGGCGCCGCTATCCACCTATCTGGGCAAGCCAGGAAACCCGTCACAGGGCGGTCTGCCGATCGACGAATACCGCCGCCGTCAGGCCCAACACCGCGAGGCCGAAATCGCGGCGCTTCTGGACACGCCGAAGTTCATTGAGCGCGCTTCGGACATCTACGGCTACAAGAATTTCGTCTGCGACACGTCGGGATCGATCTGCGAGGTGGTGAACCCGGACTACCCGGTGGATCCGGTGCTCAGCGTGCTGTCGCGCCATTTGCTGCTGGTCTGGATCGAGGGCAGCGAAGATCACACCGCCGAGCTGGTGCGCCGCTTCGATCGCGCGCCGAAACCGATGTATTACCGCGCCGAATTCCTGATGGATTGCTGGAACGCCTATCTGCATGAAAGCGGGCGAATGCCAGGAGCCGTCGACCCGGATGCCTTCGTGCGCTGGACCTATGCGCGCGCTTTGGCCCACCGCCAGCCCCGCTATGCGGCGATGGCGGCGAAATGGGGGATGAAGGTGACCGCCGATGAAATCGCGCAGGTCCAGTCCCCCGAAGACTTCAACGCGCTGATCGCCGAGGGATTGACCCGGCGTGCCGAGGCCGCGGCCTGAAACCGCCCCGCATCGGCCAGCGACGCATCCGTCAAGGACCACCATGCCCATAACGCTTCCCGCGAACCTGCCCGCTTTCGACGTCCTGTCCCGTGAAGGCGTCAACGTCATGTCCGACACCCGCGCCGCGGTGCAGGACATCCGCCCGCTGAGGATCGGCCTTCTGAACCTGATGCCAAAGAAGATCCAGACCGAGAACCAGTT
>CAJQNQ010000295.1 GCA_905479725.1 uncultured Paracoccaceae bacterium
CGCCGCCCGGCCGCAGGGGTCAACGCCTTTGCCCCCTTGCGCCGGCGCGCGCGGACGGGCATCCATGCGGCATGGACTTGATCAAGATCATTCACATTCTCAGCGTCATGGGCTGGATGACCAGCATCTTCGCCGTGCCCCGCGCGCTGATCTACTGGAAGCGCGAGTATGCCCGGCTGGGTGAATTCGGCCCGCTTGGCGATCTGACCTTTCGTCTCTATCGCTTTTCGGCCGGGTTGGGCGTGATCGCGCTGCTGACCGGGTTGTGGCTGGGCTGGCAGCTTTGGGCCTTCGCGCCCTGGGTGCATCTGAAGCTGACCCTGGTGGCGCTGCTGGCCGCGCATTACGTCTGGACCGGCGTGTTGGTGCGGCGCGCAAAACGCGGCGTGTTTCGCGAAAGCGACCTGTTCTTGCGCATTTTCAACGAGGTCAGCGTGATCGGCGTCATCGCCATCCTGTGGGTTGTGGTGGTCAAGCCCTTTTGATCCGCGTTCCGACGCTTGCTTCGCCCCCATGCCTGCCCTAGAAGCGGCGCGATCAAGCGCCGGAGGATTTCACATGGGCTTCAAGATGGGGATCGTGGGTCTGCCGAATGTCGGCAAATCCACCCTGTTCAACGCATTGACGAAGACCGCCGCCGCACAGGCCGCGAATTTTCCGTTCTGCACCATCGAACCCAATGTCGGTGACGTGGCGGTGCCCGACGACCGGCTGGAAAGACTGGCGGCCATCGCCGGGTCGAAACAGATCATCCCCACGCGCATGACCTTTGTCGATATCGCCGGTCTGGTGCGCGGCGCCTCCAGGGGCGAGGGGCTGGGCAACCAGTTTCTGGCCAATATCCGCGAATGCGACGCCATCGCCCATGTGCTGCGCTGCTTCGAGGATGACGACATCACCCATGTCGAGGGCAAGATCGACCCGGTGGCCGATGCCGAAACCATCGAGACGGAATTGATGCTGGCCGATCTGGAAAGCGTCGAGCGCCGCCGCGCCAATCTGGTGCGCAAGCTCAAGGGCAACGACAAGGACGCCGCCGATCAGGACCGGCTGCTGGCCATCGCCCAGGCGGCGCTGGAAGACGGCAAGCCCGCCCGCACGGTGGCGGTCGCGGCCGAGGACATGCGCAACTGGCGTCTGTTGCAGCTTCTGACCGCGAAGCCCGTGCTTTATGTCTGCAATGTCGAGGAAAGCGCGGCGGGCAGCGGCAACAGCCAATCCGCCCGGGTGGCCGAAATGGCGGCACGGCAAGGCGCGGGCGTCGTCGTGATCTCGGCCCGGATCGAAGAGGAAATCAGCCAGCTTGACGCCGAAGAAGCGGCGATGTTCCTGGACGAGATGGGGCTGCAAGAGCCCGGTCTGGATCGCCTGATCCGCGCGGGTTATGAACTGCTGGGCCTGCAAACCTATTTCACCGTCGGCCCCAAGGAAGCGCGCGCCTGGACCATCACCCGGGGCACGCTGGCGCCCGGGGCGGCCGGTGTCATCCATGGCGATTTCGAAAAGGGCTTCATCCGCGCCGAAACCATCGCCTATGCCGATTACATCGCCGGCAATGGTGAAGCCGGGGCCAAGGATGCCGGCAAGTTCCGGGTCGAGGGCAAGACCTACGAGGTCAAGGACGGCGACGTCCTGCACTTCCTGTTCAACGCATAAACGGCGTCAGGCCCACCACATCTTTGTGCCGAAAATATCCTCCGGGGGTTTCGAGGGGGTGGAAAACCCCCTCGGCGGGTGCGGGCTGGCCCGCGCGTTTCGCGGGGACTCGATGCCCCCAAGAAACGCCCCACCAGTACGCTGAAGCTTGGTCAGTTTCCGGGCACCAGCTTGCCCGGGTTCATCACGCCGCCCGGGTCCAGCGCGTTTTTGATCTGGCCCATCACCGCCCAGGCGTCGCCGTGTTCGCGGATCATGTATTTCATCTTGCCCATGCCGATCCCATGTTCGCCGCTGACCGTGCCCCCCAGCCGCAACGCGCGTTCGGCCATGTTGGCGGCCAGCTTCTGCGCGGTTTCCCATTCCTGCGCGTCGCCCTGAAGCGGCAGTAACAGCGCGTGGAAATTGCCGTCGCCCACATGCCCCAGGATGGGCCCGGGAATGCCCGAGGCTTCGATCTCGGCGGCGGTTTCCTCGACCGCCAGGGCCAGTTTCGAGATCGGCACGCAGATATCGGTGGTAATCGGCGCGCGGCCCGGAAACGCCTGAAGCGCTGACCGATAGGCATTGTGGCGCATCGCCCACAGCGCGTTGCGCTCCTCGGTCTTGGAAGCCCAGCGGAATCCCTGCGCGCCAAAGTCGCCGGCGATTTCGGCAAAGCGTTCGGCCTGTTCGGCGACGCCCGCTTCGGTGCCATGGAATTCGATCATCAGATGCGGCGCGTCGGGCAGGCCGGCACTGGCGCTTTTGTTGAAATAGGCGGCGCTGGCGCGGTCGACGAATTCGATCCGCGCCATGGGAATGCCGCTTTGGATGGTTGCGATCACCGCGTTCACCGCGCCGTGCATGTCGTCGAAGGCACAGACCGCCGCGCTGATCGATTCCGGCTGGCCTTGCAATTTCAGCGTCAATTCGGTGATCAGCCCCAGCGTCCCCTCGGAGCCGACGAACAGGCTGGTCAGGTCATACCCGGTCGAGGATTTCGGCGCCCGCGTGCCGGTGCGGATGATCGTGCCGTCGGCCAGCACGACCTCCAGTCCCAGCACGTTGGATTTCATCGTGCCATAGCGCACCGCCGTGGTCCCAGACGCCCGCGTGGACGCCATCCCGCCCAATGACGCGTTGGCCCCCGGATCGACCGGAAAGAACAACCCCGTGGCGCGCAATTCGGTGTTCAGGGCTTCGCGCGTGACGCCTGGCTGCACGGTGACCAGCATGTCCTCGGGCGCGACCTCCAGCACCGCGTTCATGCGGTTGAAGTCCACCGTCACGCCGCCGCGCGGGGCGATGGCATGCCCTTCCAGCGAGGTGCCGGCCCCCCAGCCGATCAGCGGGATTTCCGCCGCCGCGCAGATCCGGACGATCTGCGCCACCTCGGCGGTGGTGTCGGGATAGACCACCGCATCGGGCGGCATGTTGGCGAAATGCGCTTCGGACGCGCCATGCGTGTCGCGGTCCGATTGCGAGCGGGTAAACCGCGCCCCCAGCAAGGCGGCCAGCGCCTCAAAAGCTTCGGCGTTGCGGGTCATTTCGGGCTCCTGTTTGCCAAGAGCGTTACCCTAGCGCGCAAGACCGGCCCGTGCCAAGTCCGCCGAAGCTCTTGCAACCGTGCCAATTCTGCGCTTTGCGTGGGGGGGAAGGGAACCGCGCCGTGACAGACCCCAGACCCCGGACCCCAAGCCGCATCCGTCGTCAGATTGCCCTGGCCGTCAGACGTGTGCGCAGTCGCGGGCCGGGGCAGCTTCTGTTCTGGTTCATGGCTTTTGTCCTGGGGGTGGGGGCCGGGCTTGCCGCCCTGGGGTTTCGCCTGGGCATCGTGCAGCTGGAGCGGTTGCTCTACGGGGCGACGGACAGCGCCGTTCTGACCGGTGCCGCTGACATGCCGTGGTATCTGCTGATCGCCGTTCCGGCCCTGGGCGGGTTGATTGTCGGTCTGATCCTGCACCGTTTTACCGCTGACGGCCGGGTGCGCGCTGTGGCCGACGTGATCGAGGGCGCGGCGCTGCAACGCGGGCGGGTCGAGATCCGCGAGGGCCTGGCGTCGGCGCTGGCGTCGCTGATCACGCTGGGCTCGGGCGGATCGGCGGGGCGCGAGGGGCCGGTGGTGCACCTGGCGGCCACGCTGTCCACCTGGATGGCGGTGCGCATCAATGCCAGCGGCATCACCGGGCGCGACTTGCTGGGCTGCGCGGTGGCCGGGGCGGTGTCGGCCTCGTTCAACGCGCCGATCGCCGGGGCGATCTTTGCCATGGAGGTGGTGCTGCGCCACTACGCCCTGCATGCCTTCGCCCCGATTGCCATCGCGTCGGTCATGGGCACGGTGGTGAACCGGCATTATTTCGGTGACGTGGCCGAATTTACGCTGCCGGTGCGCAACATGCTGGCCTTTTACTGGGAAATCCCCGCCTTCCTGATCCTGGGGCTGGTCAGCGGCCTGGTCGCGCTGGCGCTCATGCGGTCGATCTTTTTCGCCGAGGATCTGGCCAATGACGTGCAAAGCCGGCTGCGCCTGCCGCGCTGGCTGCGCCCGGCGCTGGCCGGGGCGCTGGTCGGGGCGCTGGCGATCTATGCGCCGCAGGTTATCGGGATCGGCTATGAAGTCACGACGCTGGCGCTGACCGGGAACATGCTGCTGCAAGAGGCCATTGTGATCGCCGTTCTGAAAGTTGTCGCGGTGTCCATCACCCTGGGCGGGCGCATGGGGGGCGGGGTGTTTTCTCCCGCGCTTGTGGTCGGTTCGCTGACCGGGCTGGCCTTCGGCCTGATCGCGACAGCCCTGATCCCCGCCTATTCGGGTTCCGCCACCACCTATGCGCTGGCGGGTCTTGGGGCGGTGGCCGCGTCGGTCCTGGGGGCGCCGGTGTCCACCACCGTGATCGTGTTCGAACTGACCGGCGACTGGCAGACCGCGATCGCCGTGATGGCCGCGATCTCGACCGCGACGGCGTTGACCAGCCGGTTCGTCAAACGGTCGTTCTTTCTGGAACAACTCAACCGGCGCGGCGTGCGCATCGCGCAGGGGCCGCAGGAATACCTGCTGCATTCCGTCGGTGTCCAGCATGTCGTGCTGAGGCCCGGCAGCCCGCGTGCGCTGCCGCGCGCGGTGCTCGAGGATCTGGCCGGTGAGGGCTTGTGCCTGGGTCGCGACGCGCTGCTCAAGGAGGCGTTGCACCTGTTCCGACGCACTGGCGCGTCGTATCTGGCCGTTGTCGCGCCACAGGCAGGAGGCGCCGAGCCGCCCGAGGTGATCGGCTGCCTGAGCCATGTCGATACGCTGGAAGCCTATAACCGGGCGCTTGCCGCGATCGCCGCCGAAGAACATTCCTGACGCGCCTTTAGCGGGACGGGGCAAGGCGCTTCGAAGCGCCTTGGGCACCCCTGGAAAACCGATCGAT
>CAJQNQ010000296.1 GCA_905479725.1 uncultured Paracoccaceae bacterium
CTCATGCCGCATACCCCCCGGCTTCTGTCTGAACGAAGGCATCGGCGCATGCCTTGGCCAAGGCGCGAACCCGCCCGATATAGGCCTGGCGTTCGGTGACCGAGATCACGCCGCGCGCGTCCAGCAGGTTGAACAAGTGGCTGGCCTTGATGCATTGGTCGTAGGCCGGATGCGCCATGATGATGCGCTTGCCGGTGTTCGGATCGGCCGGATCGACGCCAAGCAGGCGCTGGCATTCGGCCTCGGCATCCTTGAAATGCCGCAATAGCATGTCCGTGTCCGCCACGTCGAAATTGTGCCGCGAATATTCCTGTTCGGTCTGGCGGAAGATATCGCCATAGGTCAGCGGGATCGGCGCAGAGGGGTCGTTGAAGGGCATGTCCATCACGTGGTCGATGCCCAGCACATACATGGCCAGACGCTCAAGCCCATAGGTGAGTTCACCGGAAACGGGTTTGCAATCATGCCCGCCGACCTGCTGGAAATAGGTGAACTGGCTGACTTCCATCCCGTCGCACCAGACTTCCCATCCCAGCCCCCAGGCGCCCAGCGTCGGGCTTTCCCAGTCGTCCTCGACAAACCGGATGTCGTGCAGGGCGTCATCGATGCCGATCGCGCGCAGGCTGCCCAGATAGAGGTCCTGCAGATCCGGCGGGCTGGGTTTTATCAGCACCTGATACTGATAATAATGCTGCAAACGGTTGGGGTTTTCACCGTAGCGCCCGTCGGTCGGGCGACGCGACGGCTGGACATAGGCCGCGGCCCAGGGCTGCGTGCCCAGGCTGCGCAGCGTCGTGGCCGGGGGAAAGGTGCCGGCGCCAACCTCCATGTCATAGGGTTGCAGGATCGCGCAGCCCCGGGCCGCCCAGTAATTTTGCAGACGCAGGATGATCTCCTGGAAACTGTTGGGCTTCGCGGGGTCGGTCTGTCTGGCGGCGGTCATGGGGGCCTCGGGCTGTCGCGGGGCGCGGGGGGGCGCGGTTGGGGCTTCAATAGGCAAGCGCCGGGGCGGGGTCAACGGCAGCACCTTGATGTCTGCTCGTGACGATGGCGAAAAAGGCGCGCCTGGCCGGTTGAACGTCCGGTCCTGAGGATGTTTTATCAAGTTTCTTCCGGCGAGCCTGATAAGGTCGCGGGAGGAATCACGTAATCAACAATTTGTGGGACGACTGTGACCAATCGTATTTCGAAGATCGTTTTCGCCGCGTTGCTGTTGGTTTTTCTGACCCCCGTAGCAGCCTTGGCCCAGGTCACATACTGGGTTCAGATCGAAGCGCACGCGACCTTGCGCACCGCCGAGGAATTCGCAAGGCGCTATCAGGAGCGTATCGGGAACATTGCCGGGTTTCGCATAGTCGGCGGGTGGTATGCGCTCGCCGCGGGGCCCTACGCCACCGCCGAGGAGGCTGAAGCCCGCCTCTCGGAGCTGTTGGCGGCGCGCGAAATCCGGTCTGATGCCTATGTCTCGGAAAACCGGGTATACGGCCACCAGTTCTGGCCCGTGGGCGGCCAGGCCGCAAGCCCGCCGCCGTTGACGGTGCAGCCGGCACCGCAGGTGGATGCCGAAGCGGCTGGGGCCGTAAGCGATGGACCCGATACCGTCGTGGAAGTCGCGGTCGACGCGGTGACCGAAACCGAAGCAGACTCGGTGACCGAAGCGGCGGCAGAAGCCGTGTCGACCGAAACCGCACCGATGGCCGAACCGGAGCCCATGCCCGAACCAATACCTGTTGCCGAAACCCTGGACGACGCGCGCAGCTTTGAATTCAGTCTGAATCGGCAGGACCGGATGGCCATCCAGACCGCACTTCAGTGGTTTGGCTATTACCGGCTTGGGATAGACGCCCAGTTCGGACCCGGCACCCGTGGCGCGATCCGCGACTGGCAGACCGATCAGGGGCTGGAGCCGTGGGGCTTTCTGGGACGCGGGCAGATGGCAACGCTGCTCACCGCCTATGACGATGCCGTCGCGCGCTATGGTTTTGGTCCGTTCCGCGACGAGGCCGCGGGCATCGAAATGACCCTACCGCTGGGCATGGTCGCGTTCGAGCGCCATGAAGCCCCGTTCGCCTATTTTCGGGAAATCAACGACAGCGGCATTCGCGTCATGCTGATCAGCCAGGCCGGTTCGCAATCCACGCTGTCCGACCTGTATGACACCCTGCAAACGCTGGAGTTGATCCCGCTGGGCGGGGCCCGGGACCGCGGACGCGACCGGTTCACCATCACCGGGCAAAACGCCGTGCGACGTGCCCATGTCGAGGCCCGGTTGCAAAACGGTTCGATCAAGGGCTGGATGCTGCTGTGGGATGCACCGGCGGATGATGACGCCGAACTGATCACATCGACGCTGCGCGAGAGTTTTCGCGCCTTCGGGGGTGCCCTGCCGCCGACGATGGGCGCCACCGCTTCGTCCGCCGCGCGGCGCGGCCTGATCGGCGGGCTGGATGTGCGCCGTCCCGAGCGGTCGCGGTCCGGCTTTTTCGTGGATGCGATGGGCACTGTCGTGACCTCGGCCGAGGCCGTGCAGGGCTGCGGGCGCGTGACGATCGACGAAACCTATGGGGCCAGCGTGCGCCTGATCGACGCCAATCTGGGGATCGCGGTTCTGACGCCGCAAGACCCGCTTGTGCCGCTGGCCTTCGCGCAGTTCTCCCGGCAGGCGCCGCGGGCGAATTCAGCCGTGAGCGTGTCGGCGTTCAGCGATCAGGACAGGCTGACCCGGCCGGTCCTGAGCACCGGCGAGATCAGCGCGCTTCAGGGGCCGGGCGGGGAACCTTATCTGAGCCGCCTGAGCCTGAACGACGCGCCCGGCGCCTCGGGCGGGCCGGTATTCGACAACAATGGCGCGGTCATCGGCATGATGTTGGCGCGCCCGCAAATGGCCGATGGAACGGCACCGGCGGACGAGCAGATCGCGGTCAATTCGGCGGCGATCCTATCCACCTTGCAGGGCGCCGGGCTGAGCGGCACGCAAAGCCGCATCTCCATCCCGATGTCGGCGGCAATTCTGAGCCGGGTCACCGCGGATCTGACCGTTCTGGTATCGTGCTGGAATTGAGGCCAGGGACCGGCTGACGACGAGCGGCGCGATCAGCCGCGCCAGAACCGGGGCAGAAGGATCACCAGAACGGAGACCATTTCCAGCCGGCCCAACAGCATCGCGACGATCATCAGCCATTTGGCGACGGCCGGAAAACCGTCCACCGCCCCGGTCGGTCCCACCTCGGGCCCAAAGGCTGGCCCGATGTTGGCGATCGCGGTCCAGGCGGCGGTAAAGGCGGTGCGCATTTCCAGCCCGCTCAACGACAGCAGGATCGTCAGGATACCGAATCCCAGCACAAACGCGCTGAACATCACCACGACCGATGCCACCACGTCATCTTGCAGTCTGCGCCCGTCCAGTTGCAGGATGATCACCCGGTTCGGCGATACCATTTGCCGCAACTGCGCCTTGATGGCCTCGAACAGGACCAAATAGCGAAACACTTTCAGCGAGCACCCGGTCGACGCCGTGCACGAACCGATAAAACCGGCGACAATAAAGACCAGGATCGGAAAATCGCCCCAGGCGTCGATCTCTGCGCTGCCAAATCCGGTGCCCGAAAACAGCGAAACGACGTTGAAACTGGCCTCGCGGATCACCGCCTCGAGTGGTTCATCGCTGGTCATCAAACGATAGCCGACGACCAGCCCGACAGCATACAGCGTCCAGCGGAAATAGGCGCGAACCTGGATATCCCGAAACAAGGGTTGGACGCTGCCGTTCACCAGCTGCACATACCGGATGAAGGGCAACCCGGCGAGCCACATGAACGCGGACGCGATCCAGTGCGTGGGTGCGTCGAAGGCGGCGAAGGACGCATCGCGGGTCGAAAACCCGCCTGTCGACACCGTGGTCAGGGCGTGATTGACGGCATCGAACGGGCTCATTCCGGCAATCAGATAGGCCAGTCCGGCCAGAATCGTCAGGCCCGCATAGATCTGCAACAGCATCCAGCTGATATCGGCGGCGCGCGGCAGGACCTTGCCCATGGTGTCAAAGCCCTCCGAGCGGAAATGCTGCATTCCGCCCACTTTCATCACCGGCAGGAATATCAGCGCGACGATCACGATGCCCAGCCCGCCCAGCCATTGCAGGATCGAACGCCACAGCAAGATCCCCGGGGGCATGTCGTCCAGCCCCGTCAGAATGGTCGTCCCGGTCGTGGTCATGCCGGACATGGCTTCGAACATGGCATCGGTCCACGAAAGACCCGGCAGCCCGATCAGCAGCGGCAAAGCGCCGAACAGCGGCAGCACGATCCAGGTCAGCGTGGTCAGCAGGAAGGACTGTCGCAAGGTCAGCGATGGGCCCAGCGCATTGGCCGTGGCCAAAGCAACCAGACCGCCGGTCAGCACGGTGATAAGCGCCGATTGCAGAAACACTTGCCAGTCGGGATTGCCCAGCGACAGATCCAGAAGCATGGGAACCAGCATGATGGTGCCAAGGGCCATCAGCAGCCAGCCGATGATATGGGCCACGGGTCTGAAATCGATCATGGCAAACCCTTGGCGTCAGTGCACGGTCCTGTCAAGCGGGCCAGACAAGGTCCCGCGGGGCGCTCAGGCAAGCGGTTTCAACGTGCAGGCAGGGGCCAATCGCAAGACATCATCGGACCGGCACAGCGCCGTCGCCGGGGTCATCACGGCGGCGGCAGCCGCGGCGATGCCCAGACGAAGCGCCTGATCCAGCGGTTCTCCGCGTGACAGGGCCAGTGCGAACAAACCTGTGAAGCTGTCCCCCGCGCCGACCTTGCTGACGACATCGACTCTTGGCGGCACGCCATGCAGGTCCGCCTCGGCGCTGGCCAGCACCGAGCCTTCGGCCCCGCGCGCCACGATGACGACGCGGGCAACCCGACGGGCGACCAGCGATCTGGCGAAACCCAGAGTGTCGTCCAGCAGGGGCAGCGGGCGCCCGGCCAACCCCTCGGCCTCGTCCTGATCCATGCGCAGGACGTGGGGCATGGCGCCAGTTCGCGGGTGGCTGACCAGATGCGCCAGCGCGGCACCCGATGTATCGACGATCACCCGCATCCGTGGCAGCGCCTGCACCAGATCCAGCGCGAACCCCGGCGCGACACCCGGCGGCTGGCTGCCCGACACGACCAGCACGCCGCCCGCGCCCATCCGGCGCATTTCATCGGCCAGCCGGGCGATCAGGTCTTGCGCCTGCGCCGCGCGCCACGCCGCGCCGGGCAGGACGAAACGATAC
Source organism: uncultured Paracoccaceae bacterium (assembly GCA_905479725.1). Classification (GTDB taxonomy): domain Bacteria; phylum Pseudomonadota; class Alphaproteobacteria; order Rhodobacterales; family Rhodobacteraceae; genus Pararhodobacter. The sequence continues at coordinate 5,258 of CAJQNQ010000296.1, forward strand.
TGCTTGCCGGTCGCTGTTTCGGTGACGGCCAGGCTTTGGCGGGTTTCGCCGTCCAACTCGAACACCGACACGGACACGGCGCTGTCGGCCAGAAGCGACTGGATCCGCGCGCCTGTAGCACCACCCAGCGCGACGACGGCGCGCACCCGCGCGC
>CAJQNQ010000297.1 GCA_905479725.1 uncultured Paracoccaceae bacterium
CGGCCGAAACCGCCATCTTCTCGAACAGCGCCGTGCGCGAACCGGGGCCGAAAAGCTGACAGCGATTGGGACGGGCGGGGGCAGGGGGTTGAAGACGAAAAGACATGCGGGCCTCGGATAAGGAAATTACGCCGTTTGCGCGGCCTTGGTTATATTGTTGCGCCCCCGCGTGCAAGCGCCATTTCTGCGCCTGCACCATTGCGTCTGACGCAGCGCGGCAACAGCCCGCAAGCCAGCGGTTTATTGACCGCGCCGGGCAGGCGGTCTATGCCCGGACCGTCCCGCCCGGAAAGATTCATGATGACCGACGCCCCGCCCAAACCCGTGAACCAGAAAATCCGTTTCTGGGTTGTGCGTCTTGCGTTTTTGGCCACTCTGCCTTTGATCGTCCTGTCGCAATCGGCCTGGGCCGCAAACGCGGTGATGCATCCGCTGCTCAAGTCGCTGGGCGCATTGCTGATCGTGGCGGCCGTGCTCTATCGCGGCTGGGCGATCCTGTATATCGGCGGGCGCAAGAACCAGAGTGTCGTCCAGGACGGCCCCTATTCCATGAGCCGCCACCCGTTGTATTTCGGAACCACGTTGGGGGCCTTTGGGTTTGGTTTGCTGCTGGGGTCGATTGTCCTCGCGGTGCTGTTCGGTGCGCTGACCTTGATTATTTTTACGGCCACTTCGGCGGGCGAAGAACGGTTCCTGCGGGCCGAGTTTGGCGATGCCTATGACCGGTTCGCAGCGCGCGTGCCAAATCGCATCCTGCCGCGCGCCTCGGGGTTTCAGACCCCGCAAACCGTGACATTCAACGCCCGCATCCTGCGCACGAACTTTTCCGATGCGCTGGGCTTTCTGGCGTGTTTTCCGATTGCCGAGGCGCTGGAGGCGATGAAGCTGGCGGGGGTGCTGGGACGCTTCGCGATCTATTGACATAGTTGCGGATGATTGTTCTGCATATCTGACATTTAGCCGAATATTCTTCGAATTCTATGGGCGGTTCGCGGCGCTATTTCAAGAAACTCCGCCGTGAATCCCTGTAATCTTGCGCGTCATCCCGCGCGCGAAGGATTCGGCCATGATCAAGACTCCGTATTTGTTGTTCCTGGGTGATGCGCCCGACCCGTTGTCGGCGAAGGTCGCGCAGGGGATCAAGGACTGGCGCCCCGAATATGCCGTCGGCCAGCTGCGCCTGGACGGGTGCAAGGCCGATGTCGGTGTCCCTGACATGACACTGGCCCAGGCCAAGGCTGCCGGCGTCAAGACGGTTGTGATCGGTGTCGCCAACCGTGGCGGCACGATCAGCCAGCGTTGGAAAAAGGTGCTGGTGCAGGCGCTCGAGGAGGGGTTCGACCTGGCCTCGGGGTTGCACAACCTGCTGCGCGACGAAGAGGATCTGGCCGCCGTTGCCCGCGCCACCGGCCGCACGCTGCATGACGTGCGTATCCCGTCGGTGCCATACCCGATAGCCAACGGCGAAAAGCGCCGGGGCAAGCGCATTCTGGCCGTGGGCACCGATTGCTCGATCGGCAAGATGTATACCGCCCTGTGCATGGAGCGCGAAATGCGCGCGCGCGGCATGAAAGCCACGTTCCGCGCCACCGGCCAGACGGGGATCTTGATAACCGGCGGCGGCGTGCCGCTGGACGCCGTGATCGCCGATTTCATGGCCGGGTCCATCGAATATCTGACCCCGGACAATGACGAGGACCATTGGGATCTGATCGAAGGGCAGGGCAGCCTGTTCCACGCCAGCTATTCCGGTGTCACCATGGCGCTGGTGCACGGGGGGCAGCCCGATGCGCTGATCCTGTGCCACGAACCGACGCGGACCCATATGCGCGGTCTGCCCTCCTATTCGCTGCCCAGTATCGAAGCCCTGCGCGACCTGGCGCTTCAACTGGCCCATGTGGTCAACGCGGGCTGCAAGGCGGTGGGGATTTCGATCAACACCCAGAACATGACCGACGCGGATGCCCGGGCCTATCTGGCCGAAGTCGAAACGCGCGTGGGCCTGCCGGCGACAGATCCGTTCCGCTACGGCGCGGCCAAGCTGGTTGACGCGCTGGATACGGTCTGATCCGGCCAATCGATCAGGTCCAGAGCCGCGAGAAACGGCGCGGGCGCGGGGCAATCCGCGCCGGTTTCCTGATCCGCGCGCCGGCGCTAAACGCGAGCGAAGCGGCCGGTGCTATGGTGTTTCGTTGCGGTCGAACAGACGCTCCAGCACCGCCAGTCCTTCATCCACCTTGGCCCGGTCCTCGTCCGACAGGGGCGCCAGCAGTGCCTCGGTCGCGGCCTCCATTTCCGGGCGGATGCGGGCCAGGGCGCGCGTGCCCCTCAGCGTCAGCGAAGCATGAGCGATGCGCCGGTCCTTGCCGTCGGTCAGCCGGCGCACCCAGCCGCGCCGCTCCAGTTCCGCCAATGCCCGGCTGATCTTCGTCTTGTGCGCGGGAACCCGCTGGCACAGCGCGCTCGCGGTCAGCGATTGCGCCTCGGCCAGATTGACCAGAACCCGCCATTCGGCACGCGTCAACCCGTGACGCTTGCGATAGATGTCGCGCGTGTTTTCCGAGGTCAATTCCGCCAGAAGATTCAGCCTATACGGCAAATAACTGTTTAGAAACATAAGAATAACCACAAGCATTGATAGTTACATATACAACTAATAATCTGCGACACATGATTCGAACACCCCACTGACTTAAGAAAGCGATCCCCACATGAGCAAGTCCTTTGCGTCGGCCGGCGACATGGAAGAAAAGAACATCTCATTCACGCAGGTCGGCGACGGGCTTTATGCGTTCACCGCCGAAGGGGACCCCAATTCGGGCGTCATCAT
>CAJQNQ010000298.1 GCA_905479725.1 uncultured Paracoccaceae bacterium
TTGATGGATGAACCGCTGGGCGCGCTGGACGCGCTGACGCGCGAAAAGATGCAAGGTCTGGTGCTGAAGCTGTGGAAGGAAACCGGCAAGACGATCATCCTGATTACCCACTCGGTCGAAGAAGCGCTGCTGCTGGGCGAACGCCTGCTGGTCATGGCGCCCAGGCCCGGGCGGATCCACAAGGAATATCGCCTGCCCTTCGCCGATCTGGGGGTCAATCAGGACCTGCGAGAGATCAAGAAACACCCACTGTTCAACGAAACCCGCGAAGAGATTCTGGCGATGATCTGGGACATGGAAGAAGAAATCATGGGCCGGACGGAAGGGGCATAAGCGATGCAATTGATCGGGGAACTCTTTGGCGAACTGGTCGCGGTGCTGGCCACGATCCTGAACGCCCTGCCCTATATCCTGGGCTATGTCGGTCTGATCCTGCTGACGCTGCTGGTCTGGCGCGCGGTGCGCCGGCTGCTGCGGCCCAAGCATGATTTCACGTCGCTCAAGACCGTCACCTTCGGCGATGAAAGCACGGTTGTCTCCAATTTCGGCGCTTCGGTTGTGTCGGTGTTGCTGATCTTCATCCTGTGGGGGGCGTTTACCGGGTCGGTCCTGTTGCCGTCCTTCCTGCACGCGCCGGGGGCCTTTGTCGGCGACGGCAGCTTTACCTACACCGCGCAAGGGCCGGACGGCCAGCGCGATGACGCCACGGTGTTCGTGCGCGTGCACCCGTTCGGCCAGGACGTATCCCCGCCCGAGATCGATCCCGGCGACGGCTGGGCCAGGAACGACGCGATGACGGTGGCGGCCTATCGCTCTGAATTGATCCGCGTCGACAGCAACGACGAATTCACCCGCGCGGATGGCGCCACCATCGTGGCGATCAATGGGCAGGAAATCGCGCCGCAGGAAGGCCGTGTCGACACCGGCTGGGGTTCGATCAACCTGACCCGGCGCGGCACGGTCAATGTGACCCCCAACAGCGGCTGGCAAATGGAACCGATCTGGCTGCCGGCGCCCGAAGCCGTCTGGGCACGGTTCGTGGAAATCGCCACCGGCGGGTTCCGCAACGCGTCGCTGGCCGAGCATCTGGGCTATTCGCTGTTTCGCGTGATCGTCGGGTTCCTGCTGGGGGCGCTGGTCGGCATCCCGCTGGGCTACGCGATGGGATTGAGCGACTGGTTCCGCGGCTGGTTCGACCCGATCGTCGAATTCATGCGCCCGGTGCCACCGCTGGCATTGATCCCGCTGGTCATCATCTGGGCCGGCATCGGTGAGATCGGCAAGATCATCCTGCTGTTCCTGGCGGCGCTGTGGATCATGGCCATCGCCTCGCGATCGGGCGTGTCGGGGGTGCGGATCACAAAGGTTCACGCGGCCTATTCGCTGGGGGCCAGCAAATGGCAGATCATGCGCCATGTCATCGTTCCCAATTCCCTGCCGGAGATCTTCACCGGCGCGCGGGTGGCGATGGGGGTGTGCTGGGGCACGGTGGTCGCGGCCGAACTGGTCGCCGCCGAACAGGGCGTCGGCATGATGATCATGACCGCCTCGCGGTTCCAGAACACCGACATCGTGATCATGGGCATCATCCTGATCGGGATCATCGGATTCACCATCGACATGGCGATGCGCCGGGCCGAAAAATGGCTGGTGCCATGGAAGGGCAAGGCCTGAACCAGGCCGGTTCCCGGCACTTGACAAGGGGTGCTCATCAGGCGCCCCTTTTTTTTGACGCGCCCGCGCCGCGCGATGTCGGTTCGGGGCTGTTCAGGCGCTCCTGCGCGTCCTACGCTGCGCCCAACCGCTGACGGAGGGCCCCATGAACACCGGACATTTCTATATCGACGGCGCCTGGGTCGATCCGCTGTCATCCAGAACCATGGGGATCGAGAACCCCGCGACCGGCGACACGGTGGGCACGCTGGCGCTGGGTTCAACCGACGATACCGACCGCGCCGTGGCCGCTGCACGCGCCGCCTTCGACGACTGGACGCAAACCCCGGTTGCGCGGCGGATCGCGCTGCTGAAATCGCTGCTGGCGGTCTATAACCGCCGGTTCGAGGATCTGGCCCAGGCGATGAGCACCGAGATGGGGGCGCCGATCACCTGGGCGCGCGATGCCCAGGCCTGGGCCGGGCGCGCGCATCTGGAAAGCACAATCAAGGCCGCCGAGGACTTCCCCTGGAGCGAGATGCGTGGCACCACCCGGATCGTGCGCGAGGGGATCGGTGTCTGCGCACTGATAACACCTTGGAACTGGCCGATGAACCAGATCGTCTGCAAGGTCGCGCCGGCCCTGGCGGCGGGCTGCACGATGGTCCTCAAGCCATCGGAAATCGCGCCCTTGTCCGGGCTGTTGTTCGCCGAACTCTGCGATGAGGCCGGGATCCCCAGGGGCGTCTTCAACCTGATCAACGGCACCGGGCCCGAGGTCGGCGCGCGCCTGTCCGAACACCCGGATGTGGACATGGTCAGCTTCACCGGTTCGACCCGGGCGGGCACCGCCGTGGCCGCCGCCGCCGCCCCCACGGTCAAGCGCGTGGCGCAGGAACTGGGCGGCAAGTCGCCGAACATCATCCTGCCGCATGACGGGTTCGACGACGCGGTGCGCGCGGGCGCGCAGGCAGTGTTCGACAACACCGGTCAAAGCTGCGACGCGCCGACGCGAATGCTGGTGCCGCGTGACCTGCACGACCACGCCGCTGCCCAGGCCGCCGAAGCGGCGGCGCGGGTGGTGGTCGGCGACCCGCGCGACGCCAGCGTGACCATGGGTCCTCTGATCTCGGGCGCGCAATGGGACAAGGTGCAGGGCCTCATTCAGGCCGGCATCGACGAAGGGGCGCAACTGGTCGCCGGCGGCCCCGGCAAGCCGGACGGGCAGAACGCCGGCTGGTTCGCCCGCCCGACGGTGTTCGCCGGCGTCGACAACGCGATGACCATCGCGCGCGAAGAAATCTTTGGCCCGGTGCTGTCGATCCTGCCCTTCGACAGCACCGACGAGGCCGTGCGGATCGCCAATGACACGCCCTATGGGTTGGCCGCCTATGTCTCGGGCCCGCCGGATCAGGCGCGCGACATCGCGTTGCGGCTGCGCGCCGGAATGGTGAACCTGAACAGCCCCGAATGGGACGTTTTCGCCCCCTTCGGCGGCTACAAGCAATCGGGCAATGGCCGCGAATACGCCGATTGGGCGATCCATGATTTCGTTGAAATCAAGGGCATCACCGGTTGGAGTTGACGCCACGCCACCGCGCGGGCATCTATGCGCCAAACCCGCAACAGGAGCAGGCAGATGGGCTGGAAAACACTCGACGACATGAGCTTCGCGGGCAAGACCGCGCTGGTGCGCGTGGACATCAACGTGCCGTTCGAAAATGGCCAGGTCAGCGACGACACCCGCATCCGCGCCGTTCTGCCGACGATCAGGGATATCCTGGCCGCCGGCGGCAAGGTGGTCCTGCTGGCCCATTTCGGCCGCCCCAAGGGCAAGCCGGTGCCTGAAATGTCGCTGTCGCATGTCGTTCCGGCGCTGAACGCGGCGCTGGGCCGCGAGGTGATCTTCGTTGAAAAGCCTTCGCGCGACTGGATCGACTGCCAGCCCGCCGATGCGGTGATCCTTGTGGAAAACACCCGGTTCACGCCGATGGAGGAAGCCAACGATCCGCGCATGGCGCAGTTTCTGGCCAGCCTGGGCGACATCTATGTGAATGACGCGTTTTCCGCCGCCCACCGCGCCCATGCCTCGACCGAGGGGGTCGCGCATCTTCTGCCGTCCTGCGCCGGGCGCCTGATGGCGGCGGAACTGGGCGCGCTGGAGGCCGCGCTGGGCCATCCGCAGCGCCCGGTTGTCGCCGTGGTCGGCGGCGCGAAGGTGTCGACCAAGCTGGATTTGCTGGGCAATCTGGTCAGCAAGGTGGATCATCTGGTGATCGGCGGCGGCATGGCCAACACCTTTCTGGCGGCACAGGGCAAGCCGGTGGGCAAGTCCCTGGCCGAGCATGACCTGGCGCCAACCGCGCGCGAGATCCTGGCCAAGGCCAAGGCGACGGGCTGTCAGATCATCCTGCCCGTCGATCAGGTCGTCGCGCGCGACTTCAGGGCCAACGCGCCGCATGAGGTGGTCATCGACTGCCCCGATGACGCGATGATCCTGGACGCCGGACCGCAAAGCGTCGCGGCCATCGCCGCCGTGTTCGAACGCGCGAAAACGCTGATCTGGAACGGGCCGCTGGGCGCGTTCGAGCTTGAACCTTTCGACGCCGCCACCAACGCCGCCGCGCGCCAGGCCGCAGAGCTGACCCGCGCCGGCGCGCTGGTTTCGGTGGCTGGCGGCGGCGATACGGTCGCAGCGCTGAACCGGGCCGGCGCGGCGGCGGATTTCAGCTACATCTCCACCGCCGGCGGCGCGTTTCTGGAATGGATGGAGGGCAAGGAACTGCCCGGCGTCAAGGCGCTGGAAACGGCACCCGAGGGATGAGCGAGCCGCGCAACCCCGATGACCCCAAGGGGTTGATCCGTGAAAGCTACCGGATTGACGGCATCACCGCCAGCGAATGCCGCTCGATCCTGGTGGACTGGGCGCTCAGCCTGCCGCTGGACGCCGATCAGGCCGCCGCCGCCGCCCGGCTGCATGCCAGCCATGCCACCACCCCCCACCCGATGACCGATTTGCTGGCCATGGCCGCGCGGGCGCGCCCTGACGGGGCGCGCCGCCGGGGCGGGCGCGCCGGGCGGTTCGCGCGGGATGGGGAAAACCCGGGCCCATAGCCGCCGCCCTCTGGACTGGGCGGGCTGGCGGATTACCTCCCGTTTTCACGAAGCGAAAGCCCCATGCCCCTGACCGTCCCCGCGATCCTCGTTGCGCTTGTCGTCCTGCTGACCGGATGCGCCGCCTTTCTCGACCAACGCGCCGACACCCGCGAAGCCGAATGGGAGGCGCAGACACCGCCGCTGGGCCAGTTCGTCACGGTTGACGGCGCGCGGATCCATGTGTTCGACGCCGGCCGCCCCTATCCCGGCGCGCCCGATCTGGTGCTGATCCACGGGGCCAACGGCAATCTGCGCGACTTCACCTTCGATCTGGTTGCCCGCTTGCAGGATGATTTTCGCGTGCTGGCCGTGGATCGCCCCGGGCTGGGGTATTCAGACAGCCTGGGCGAGGCCGACAGTGACCCGCGTGTGCAAGCCCGGGTGCTCCGCGCCGCGCTGCTGCAACTGGGGCTGGAACGCCCCATCGTGCTGGGCCATTCCTATGGCGGTGCGGTGGCGATGGGCTGGGCGCTTGAATTCGAGGACGACACCGCCGGCGTGGTGCTTCTGGCCGGCGCGACCTATCCCTGGCAGGGTCCGCTGGGCGGCTGGTATCGGTTGAACGACACACCCATCGGGCGCCCGGCCCGCGCGCTGGTGGCGGCGCTGGCGCCGCAGAACACCGTCAGCGCGGTGCTGGACGAGGTGTTCCAGCCCGCCCGGGTCCCCCCGGGTTATGTGGAGTATTTCGGCCCCAACCTGTCGCTGCGCCGCGCCTCGCAGGCGAACAACACGCGGCAGGTCAACGCGTTGCTGTCCTATGTCACCCAGATGTATCGCAGCTATCCGTCCCTGACCCTGCCGATCGAACTGATCCACGGCGATGCGGACACCATTGTCGGCCTTGAACTTCACAGCCGCCGGATGGTCCAGGAGGTGGCCAGCGCGCGGCTGACAATTGTGGAAAACGGCGGTCACATGCCCCAGCACAGCAATCCGCAGATGGTTGTCGATGCCATTCACCGCGTGCGGGACCGGGCCGCGGCCCGATAGCGTCAGGCCCGGCGGGGGGGCGCTACAGGCCGGCAAGCCCGTCCCAGATCAGCTTGACACCGAACAGAGCGATCATCGTGTAGGATAACGGATAGAACACCTGCGGCGAAAGACGGCGCACGATCCAGGCCCCTGCGCTGACACACAGGGCTGCCACCGGGATCACCACCAGCACCGAATACAACACCGCCGGTTCGAACATGCCCAGGCTGGCATAGGGCAGCACCTTGGCGGCATTGACCACGGCGAAGAATGTCACCGAGGTGCCGGTGTATAACTTCGGGTCCAGCTTCTTGGGCAGCACATGGACCTGAAACGGCGGCCCCCCGGCATGGGCAACGAACGAAGTGAAGCCCGACAGCGCGCCCCACAGCCAGCCCATCCAGGGCCTGTGCCGCGGACTGCGGCCCAAAAGCCCGCCCAGCAGGGCGCGCAGGGCAAAGCTCAGCGCGACGATACCGACAATCAGCCGCACCGCGGTATCCGATGTCACCGCCGCCAGCGACCACCCCGCGCCGACCCCCAGCAGGGCGGCGGGCAGTAGCGTGCGCAGCAGGCTCCAGTCACGGTAGCGCCACCAGTTCGCCAGGCTGATCGCGTCCATGATAAGCAGGATCGGCAGCAACACCGCCGCCGCCAGCAAGGGCGGCATGGCCAGCGACATGATCGGAACGCCGGCCAGCGCGAACGCACCGCCCAGCCCACCCTTGGACAGACCAATCAAACCAACCGCCAGAATCGTGACCATCAGCATTTGCGGCGTCTGATAAATGGTCCAGTCAGCCAGCATTCACCCCTCGCCCCGCGGCACGCAGTTACCGGCCCAAAGCTGCCAGACGCCGCGATGCCCGACGCAATAGCCCGATCTTCGGCCAATCACAACGGCCGCTACGGGCGACTGGTGTCAGCCGCCCGTATGGCTCATGTGGCGGCTCATCTGGCCATCGACGCGCTGGCGCGAATAGTCGAAGTCATGGCCCTTCGGTTTCCTGGAAATCGCGTCCCGGATGGCCTGCACCAGCGGCGCGTCATCGGCACTGGCACGCAACGGCGCGCGCAGGTCGGCGTTGTCCTCCTGCCCCAGGCACATGAACAATTCGCCCGTGCAGGT
>CAJQNQ010000299.1 GCA_905479725.1 uncultured Paracoccaceae bacterium
GTTCGGCCAGGCGGGCCAGAGATTTCAGGTCGATTGGGCCGCGTTCGCACGGGTCAGACGCGCGGTGATGGCGCGCCGCAAGGCGCCGAACATTTCGGCCAGGGCACGGGCCTGCATGGCACGCGCTTCGCGCTCAATCTCCAGGGGATCCAGTTGAGTGAATTCATTCGAATTGTAGGTCATGTCTTGGTGTTCCATGTCGTGTTGGGTCCGGGGCGTTGCCCTCGGCGATGACCAGCACCTATGCCCTGGCGCGACAAAGTTGTAGGCGTGATCGGGCAGTTCCGCCTTGCACCAGGCGCAAGGCTCCTCGCAGACTCGGGGATGTTCCCGGCAGCGCAAGTCTTGCACCGTTAGCGGTAACAGGCTATAGCGCGCACACCTGACCTCGAAAGCCGGATCCATGCCCCAGATCGACCCCCGCATCGCCGCCGTCACCCAGCGCATCACCGACCGCTCACGCGATACGCGCGGCGCCTATCTCGCGCAGATGGAGCGCGCCATCAGCCAGGGCCCGGCGCGCGCGCATCTTTCGTGCTCGAACGCGGCCCATGCCTATGCCGCGATGGGCGCCGACAAGGATACGCTGGCCGCCGACCGGGCGCCCAATCTGGGCATCGTCACCGCCTATAACGACATGCTGTCCGCCCATCAGCCGTTCGAGCGTTTCCCCGACCTGATCCGCGACGCGGCCCGCGAAGCCGGGGCCACGGCGCAGGTGGCCGGGGGTGTGCCGGCGATGTGCGACGGGGTCACGCAGGGCCGCGCGGGGATGGAATTGTCGCTGATGTCGCGCGACGCCATCGCGCTGGCGGCGGGCGTGGCGCTGTCGCATGATTGTTTTGACGCGGCGCTCTGGCTGGGGGTCTGCGACAAGATCGTGCCGGGCCTGGTCATCGCCGCGGCGGCCTTTGGCCATGTGCCCGCCGTTTTCGTGCCGGCGGGGCCAATGCCCTCGGGCCTGCCCAATGACGAAAAAGCCAAGGTGCGCCAGGCCTTCGCGCAAGGCGACGCCACGCGTGAAGACCTGATGCAGGCGGAAATGGCCGCCTATCACGGGCCAGGAACCTGCACCTTCTACGGCACGGCGAACACCAACCAGATGCTGATGGAATTCATGGGACTGCACCTGCCCGGCGCATCCTTCGTCAACCCGGGCACGCCGCTGCGCGACGCCCTGACCCGCGCCGCCGTGGCGCGCGCCGCGCAAATCACCGCGCTGGGCGATGATCCGCGCCCGGCGGGCCGCATCCTGGATGAAAAGGCCTTCGTCAACGGGATGGTCGGGCTGATGGCCACCGGCGGCTCCACCAATCTGGTGCTGCACCTGCCCGCCATGGCCCGCGCCGCCGGGATCATCCTCGATCTCCAGGATTTCGAAGACATCGCCCAGGCGGTGCCGCTGATGGCCAAGGTCTATCCCAACGGTCTGGCCGATGTGAACCATTTCCACGCCGCGGGCGGACTGGGTTATCTGATCGGCCAGCTTCTGCAGGCCGGCCTGCTGCACGAGGATGTCGAAACGATCGCCGGCACCGGCCTGTCGCGCTACACGCGCGAACCCCGGCTGAACGGCGACGCGCTGACCTGGGTCGATGGCCCGACCACCAGCCTCAACAACAAGATCCTGCGTCCGGTCGCGGATCCGTTCCAGCCCCATGGCGGGCTGACCCAGCTGCGCGGCAATCTCGGTTGCGCGGTCATCAAGACCTCGGCCGTCGATCCCGCGCACCACGTCATCGACGCCCCGGCGCGGGTGTTTTCGGACCAGGAGCAGGTCAAGACCGCCTTCCGCGCGGGCGAATTCACCACCGACACCATCGTCGTCGTGCGCTTCCAGGGCCCGCGCGCCAATGGCATGCCGGAATTGCACAGCCTGACGCCCATCCTGGCGGTGCTTCAGGACCGCGGCCTGAAAGTCGCGCTGGTCACTGACGGGCGCATGTCCGGCGCTTCGGGCAAGGTGCCTGCCGCCATCCATGTCGCACCCGAGGCCGCGGCGGGCGGCCCCATCGCCCGCATCCGGAACGGCGACCGTCTTCGCCTCGATGCCACGGCGGGCACGCTGACCGTGTTGGCCGACGATTTCGACACCCGCATACCGGTCCAGGCGGATCTGGGCGCCAACGACCGGGGCTGCGGCCGCGAGCTTTTCGCAAAACTGCGCGGCACCGCCACCAACGCCAATCACGGGGCGTCGATCCTGTTCTGAGCCAGGGACGCTTGTAGACCTCATCTTTCCGAAAATACTCCGCGGGGATCCTCAAGGGGGATCGCATCCCCCTTGAGCGGCGCGTGGGGCCGCCCCCACCGGCGCGTTGACGGGGCACCCGCCCCTGAAACGCGCCGCCTCGCCAACGCCGGCTTCAACACGGCGCCTCACCCCAATTCCGCCTTCACCCCAATCCAGGCGTATAGCGGCGCTCCAGCCAGCGGAACCCCAGCGTGATGATCCCGGCGATCGCCATGTAGATCACCGCCAGCAGCAGCAGCGGTTCGTAGATGATGAACGTGTCCT
>CAJQNQ010000300.1 GCA_905479725.1 uncultured Paracoccaceae bacterium
AGGCGCTCCAGATAGGGCGTGGCTTGCGTGAAATCATTGCGCGACCCGGCCTCGCGGGCGGCCAGATAGGCACCGACGAGCCCCTGCGCCTGCGCAGCAGGCGGCGTGTAAAAGACGGCCGAGGTCAACAACAGGCCCGACAAGGCAATGCGAAGTGAGGTCGTGCGGGGCAATGGCGTCTCCCGGTGGATGCTGCCGATCTGCGGCGCGCTTCATCGACAGGTGTAACGGCCCCTGTAGACAAGGGCAATCCGCCCCGACCGCGCCGCGTTCACGCCCCCGCGATCACGGCGTCGATCATGGGGCGCGCGGGCGACCAGTCCCGCATCACATATTCGGATAATTCGGACCGTCTCCGCCCTGCGGCGTGGTCCAGGTGATGTTCTGGCTGGGATCCTTGATGTCGCAGGTCTTGCAGTGCACGCAGTTCTGAAAGTTGATGACAAATTCGTTTTTACCATCCTTTTCAACAACTTCATACACCCCAGCCGGGCAATAACGTTGCGCCGGCTCGGCATATTTCGGCAGGTTGACAGATATCGGGATGGACGGATCGGTCAGCTTCAGATGCGCGGGTTGCGATTCTTCGTGGTTGGTCGCGCTGAAACTGACATTGGTCAGCCGGTCAAAGGACAGGACGCCATCGGGCTTGGGATAGTCGATGGGTTTGTAATCCTTCGCCTCGCCGGTGGTCTGCGCGTCGGTCTTGCCATGCTTGAGCGTGCCGAACAGGCTGAACTGGAAAACCGTCTGGAACCACATGTCGAAACCGCCGAGCGCCATGCCCCCCAGCGGGCCGAATCTGGCGTTGAGCGGCGCGACATTGCGCACCCGCTTGAGATCCTTGCCGACCGGCCCGGTCCGCAACCCGGCATTGTAATCCGCCAGCGTATCGCCCGAGCGCCCGGCCTTGATCGCCGCGAACGCCGCTTCTGCGGCCTCGATCCCCGAATGCATGGCGTTGTGGTTGCCCTTGACGCGCGGCAGGTTGACCAACCCGGCCGAACAGCCCAGCAGCGCCCCACCCGGAAACGCAACTTCGGGGATCGACTGGAAGCCGCCCTTGGTCACCGCCCGTGCGCCGTAAGCGACGCGCTTGCCGCCCTCCAGCAAACCCGCGATCTTGGGATGATGCTTGAACCGCTGGAACTCGTTATAGGGCGACAGATACGGGTTCTTGTAGTTCAGATCGACGATATAGCCGACATAAACCTGATTGTTGTCAAGGTGATAGACGAAAGAACCGCCACCCGCCTTGAACCCCATCGGCCAGCCCAGCGTGTGCGTCACTTCGCCTTCGTTGTGTTTTTCGGGGTCGACTTCCCAGATTTCCTTCATGCCGATGCCGAATTTCGGCACGTCGCAATGCTTGGCCAGGTCGAACCTGGCGATCACGTCCTTGGACAGCGATCCGCGCACGCCCTCGGACAGGAACACGTATTTACCGTGCAACTCCATGCCCGGTTCATAATTCGGCCCTGGCGAGCCGTCGGCGTTCTTGCCAAACTCGCCGGCGACCACGCCCTTGAGCGATCCATCCTGCGCATAGACCGCCTCGGACGCGGCCATGCCCGGGAAGATCTCGACACCCAGCGCCTCGGCCTGTTCGGCCATCCAGCGGGTGACGTTGCCCATCGACACGATGTAGTTGCCGTGATTGTTCATCAAGGGCGGCATGATGAAGTTCGGCAGGCGGATTTGCCCGGCCTCGCCCAGGATGTAGAAATTGTCTTTCTTGACCGGCACGTTCAGCGGCGCGCCCTTTTCCTTCCAGTCGGGCATCAGCCGGGTCAGGCCGGAGGGGTCCAGCACCGCGCCCGACAGGATATGCGCGCCCACTTCCGAGCCCTTTTCCAGAACCACGACCTCCAGGTCGGCATCCAGTTGCTTCAGGCGGATCGCGGCGGACAGGCCAGCCGGCCCGGCGCCGACGATGACAACATCATATTCCATCGCTTCGCGTTCGATCTCGGACATGGTGGCTCCTTGGTTCAAAGGGGGCAGGCGGGGGCTCAAAGGGGTCAGGCGGGCGAATTCGCGCAATTTTGTTTCGCGTCTGGATACCCCTGCAAGCGCCATCCGGTCAATTGCAACCGGGCGTCAGATACCCTGTTGGGGCCCGGTATTCGCGGGATCATCGCCCATCAGGTAGCGCGGACCGCTGCCGCGCGCCGCTGCTCGGTCATCGGGGTTGAAAAGCGCGCATTTCGGCAGGCTCAGACAGCCGCAGCCGATGCAGCCGTCCAGATTGTCGCGCAGCCGTTCCAATGTGGCGATTCGCTGGTTTAGATGATCGCGAAACCGGTGGCTGATGCGCGCCCAGTCCTCGGGCGTCGGCGTGCGCCCGCCGGGCAATTCGTCCAGCAGGGCGCGGATCTCGGCCAGCGTGACCCCGAACTGCTGGGCGATCATCACGAAACTCAGGCGGCGGATATCGGCGCGCGTGAAGCGGCGCTGTCCGCCGGCATTGCGATCGGCTTTCACCAGCCCCTGCGCCTCGTAATACCGGATGGCCGAAACGGAAAGCCCCGTGCGTGCCGCCAGGGCGCCGATGCTCAGTCCCTTGTCCATCGCGTGACCGCCTTGAAAAAATCTTGACCTAAAGTTAGGTTTAGGAATTAGGCTGCCCCTAGTCAACATGAAAGGACCTGACATGACCGGCACTCTGGAGCACACCAACCTGACCGTCACCGACCCCCACACCACCGCCTCGTGGCTCTGCGATGTCTTTGGCTGGCATGTGCGCTGGCAAGGCGACGCAATCAGCGGCGGGCACACGGTGCATGTGGGCACCCCGGGCAGCTATCTGGCGCTCTATCGCCCCGAGCCGGCCCCTGCCGCCGCCAAGGAAGGCAGCAACTACACCACGATCGGCGGCCTGAACCATGTCGGCATCACGGTGCCGGAACTTGCGGTGGTTGAGGCGCGGGTCAAGGCGGCGGGGTTCACCCCCCACAGCCATGCCGACTATGAGCCCGGCAAGCGGTTCTATTTTCATGACCTTGACGGGATCGAATTCGAAGTCGTCAGCTACGCCTGACCCGGCGCGCCGCACCTGACCCCGTGCGGCGCGCAACTCTGGGCGGCGCGCAACTCTGGGCGGCGAAACGCCGCCGAGAGGGCTTGCATTCCACGTGGCCTTGTTGTCATCTGTTGTCATGATTCAACAACTGCCCCGGCCCATGGCTGCGGGCGTTTTTCATTTGCGTGTGAGGCTGCATGGAAAAGTTTCCCCTGACCCGGCAGGGTTATCAGGCGCTCGAAGTCGAGCTGCGCCAACTCAAAAGCGTGGAGCGTCCCGCGGTCATCAAGGCGATCGCCGAGGCGCGTGAACATGGCGACCTGTCGGAGAACGCCGAATATCACGCGGCGCGCGAAAAGCAGAGTTTCATCGAGGGCCGCGTCAAGGAACTTGAAAGCCTGATCGGCCTTGCCGAGGTGATCGACCCGGCCAAGCTTTCGGGCGCGATCAAGTTCGGCGCGAGCGTCACCATCGTCGACGAGGACACCGACGAGGAACGCACCTATCAGATCGTCGGCGAGGCCGAGGCGAATATCGAAAAGGGCTTGCTGAACATCAAGTCCCCGCTGGCCCGCGCCCTGATCGGCAAAGAAGAAGGCGATTCGGTGGACGTGCGCACACCTGGCGGCGACCGCAGCTACGAAGTGCTCAAGATCGTCTACCGCTGAGCGGTTCGGCCATGTCCGACCCATCCCTCGATCCACAAAAACTGCCGCCACGCCCCAAGGTTTCGGGCGAGGTTCTGGCCTTCATCCTGTCGCTGATCTGGCTGATCCTTCTGGCGGCGGCGTTTCGGATGCTGGGGCTTCAGGGGCGGCAACTGGCGGACACACTTGGCATTGTCGTGGTGGCTCTGGCCGTCTTTCTGCCCATCGCGCTGATCTGGCTGGCGGTTCTGGTGTTGCGCGCGGCGCGCGACATGCGCGACGAATCCGTCCGCCTGCACGCCACCGTCGAGGGGATGCGGCGCGGCTGGATTCGCGATCAGCAAGCCGCCGGCATGGCGCTGAAACCCACGGTCGAGGAAAAGCTCGATGAAATCGCAGCCGTGCAACGCAGCACCGAAAGCAAGCTGGCGATGTTCACGACCCGGCGCGACCCGGCGCGACGGGCTGCGTTGCGATTGACCGGTTCCCCGCAAGATTTCGCGCCAGATTCTGCCCAGCCGGTTCTGGCGCTGGAAAACCCCCTGCCCGCCGCCCGGCGCCTGGACAACGCGGATTTTATCCGCGCTCTGCATTTCCCGGAAAACGAAACCGACGAAGCCGGGTTCGAGGCCCTGCGCCGGGCGATGCAAGACCACGCCACCGCCGAATTGGTGCGCGCCGCGCAAAGCGTGCTGACCGCCCTGTCCGAAGAGGGCATCTACATGGACAATCTTCGCCCGGACCGCGCCCGCCCGGAAATCTGGCGGGCCTTCGCCATGGGTGCGCGCGGGTCCGAAGTCGCGGCGCTGGGGGGCATCCGGGATCGCTCGTGCCTGGCGCTGACCTACGGGCGGATGCGCTCGGACACCGGGTTCCGCGATGTCGCGCACAGGTTTCTGCGCGCGTTCGACCGCCAGTTCGCGATGTTCGAGGCCCGCGCCGATGACGCGGAAATCGCCCGGTTTGCCGAAACCCGTTCGGCCCGCGCCTTCATGCTGCTGGGTCGGGTCACCGGCATCTTTGGCTGACCGATGACCGCACCGCGTGACATGACACCTGGACAGGCGTTCTGGGCCGGGCTGAAAATCGGCGCGCCCTTCGTGCTGGTCGTCGCTCCGTTCGGCGCGGTTTTCGGCGTTGTCGCCACCGAGGCCGGGCTGGACATCGTGCAAACGCTGGTCTTTTCCATCGCCGTGATCGCCGGCGCCGCGCAGCTGACGGCGGTCGAACTGATGGTGCAGGACGCACCCACCTTAATCGTGCTGTTGACCGCCCTTGCGGTCAATCTGCGCATGGCGATGTATTCGGCCAGCCTGGCGCCGCATCTGGGGGCCGCGCCGGTCTGGCAGCGCGCGTTGATGTCGTATCTGATGGTCGATCAGGCCTATGCCATCGGTGTCCAGCAGTTCGAGCAACACCCCGACATGCCGGTCGGTGCCAAGGTCGGCTATTTTTTCGGCGCGGTGATCCTGCTGTGCCCGACCTGGTATCTGGCAACCCTGGCCGGCGCATTGCTGGGCACCGCCATTCCACCGTCCCTTCCGGTGGGGTTCGCCGTGCCCATCGCGTTCCTGGCGCTGATCGGACCGATGCTGCGCACGCTGGCGCATATGGTCGCGGCCTTTGTGTCGGTCGTGGGGGCGCTTATCTTTGCCTTCGTGCCCTACAATCTGGGCCTGATGATCGCCGCGATTCTGGCAATGGGCGCGGGGGCGCTGGTTGAATTGTGGTTGATCCGGCGGGGGCGCTGGTCATGAGCCAGCAGTCACAGGGCACGATCTGGCTGGTGATCGCAGGTCTGGGCATCGGCAGCTTTCTGCTGCGGTTTTCATTCCTGGGCCTGATCGGGAAACGGCAATTGCCGGGCTGGGCGCTCAGACTGCTGCGCTACACGCCGGTGGCGGTGATCCCCGGGCTGATGGCCCCGCAGATCTTTCTGCCCGCCGATGGCAGCACCCTGCCCGATCCCATCAAGCTGGCGGCGGCGGCGATCACCGTTGCGGTCGGAGTTTGGAGCCGCAATGTCATCGCCGCGATGGCCGCGGGCGTCAGTGCCCTGGCGGTGTTGATCTGGCTTTTCCAGTCATGAAGAAGGGGCCCGAAGGCCCCTGGTCTCATTGCGTGTATTGCTGGCGTTCCGTGGGCTCGGCGTCTGAATAAACCACCTCTTCCCAAACGCCCGGCAGTTCTGCGAATTGTTCGGACAGGCGGTTGGGAAAGAAGGAGGGATTCAACTCTTCGAAACCCGGCACCTGGCGCAGGATGTCAAAGATCGAGCGCGCGCAGAACCCGTCCGGCACCGGTCCATATTCCTGGGCCAGCCGCAGGATGGTTTCCGCGGTCTCGGCCGGCACCTGAAGGTGCTGGATCCGCACACGGTGGGTGCGCCGGGCATGGTAATAGGTATAGCGGAACAGCTGCTCGTCATCGAAACCGTACAGCACGTCATGACGCTCGGGCGAGTCTGGATGCGCCCAGCTTCCGGCCGGATCGAACAACACGCGCTGGCTGGCGTTTATCATCAGGGCTGCGTGTTCGCCCCGGCCATTTTCGTTGCGAATGACGTTGAACAGCACGATTTCGGCAGGGCCGTCATCGACATAGCGGGCCGCGATCACATCTTCTTCCGGGGCCCAGACCACCGGTTTGGTGCAGGCCGCGAGGATCACCAACGCAAAAAGGGCGAAAAGCCGTGAGACTTTCATAATGGGAAAACCTTTCTGTCCGGCAATGGAAATGGCATGGAGCGCGGGATCCGCACCTGCGCGAGGAAATTGTCAGGCGTTGGCCAGCGCCAGGAAGATCAGGATACCGATCGACACCAGACCCACGATGGTCGCCACGCGCAGAAATCCGTGGAATGTCGCCTCTTGCGTGCTGGTGTCCATCGAGCCGTGTTCATGTTCAGACATTTCAGTCTCCCGTTCTTGTGTTTGGCTGAATTCTTAGCGGATGCGGCCGCGCCTGTCACCCCGCCTCGTTACGTTGCGGGCAACCGGCGCCGGCTGTATGCCGCGTCCGGTCTATCGCGCAGCGTGCGCAACAAACCGGCCGTCACCACATCGGGTTCGACATCCGAGAAGCCGGGCAAACGCGACAGAAGGCTGCTCACCGCATAGGCGCAATGCAATGGCGGAAGCGCCGGCGTCTGCAGTGCCAGCGCCAGCGCCTGCCGGGCAACCGCCGGCGGAACCGCGATTTCAACCTGGTGCACTGTCCAGGACGTGCCCGCCGGGCCAACCCCGTCGCGCGCCAGATACCGGGCCATGTCGGCCGGTGCCGGGTCGCGGATCAGATGGCCGTCACGGCTGCACTGATCCGGCTCCCAGCGCCCAAGCGGATCAAAGATCACGGTTTCTTCCGGCGTGTAGATGACAATCCCGGCATGGAATGGCAGATCCAGCGCCTCCAGCTCAAAAATCACCACCCGCAATTTGCTGTTGGTCGCCAGCGGCGGGGCGACAATGTCAGGCCCGTCACCGGGATCGAGCAGCGCCGTGCACCCGGTCATCAACAGTCCCGCGCCCGCCAGACTGGCCAGCAACAGCCGCCTGCGGCCCGGGTTCAGCGGCTCACGGCTTGCCACAGCCACGCTCCGCGCGCGTCGCGTTGCCGGGTGACGCGACCGGTTCTGAACAGGTGATTGAGATGCGCCACCGCCTCGACCAGCGCCATGCCATGCGCCGGGCCCTCGATCTCACGCTTGAACAAGGGCAGGAAGCATTCATTTGCCGTGCGCGGGGTTTCCAGATGGCGTTCGAGCCGCTCCAGCGCGGACAGGTGATTTTCGATCATCTGCCGCAGCCGCAGCGGCAGGCCCGTAAAGGGCAGCTTGTGCCCGGGCAGGACCAGATGCCGGTCCTCGGCAAACGCCCCCAGTTTCTCGCAGCTGTCCAGCCATTCGCCGACCGGGTCGGCGTCTGGTTCGGTGGCATAGACGCCCAGATTGGCCGAAATGCCCGGCAGCAACTGATCGCCGCCGATGACCAGGTCGTCATCCAGGCTCCAGAACGTCGCGTGCTCGGGCGCGTGGCCATGTCCGATCCGCACCAGCCATTCGCGCCCACCCATATGGATATGGTCGCCTTCCTTGATCCGCGTGAAGCCCAGGGGCATCGGCGCCACGACATCGGCAAAGTTGAAGGGCTTTTCCTCCATCCGCTGGGCGATGACCGTCTCGGGCAATCCGGCGCTGCGCCAGTAGTCCACGGTTTGCGGCATGGGCGCGGTGTGCACATCCAGCGTCAGCATCCGCGCGAACAGCCATGCGGTGCGCGTGGTGACCAGTTCGGCGCCATGTTCGGACTGCAACCAACCGGCAAGACCAACGTGATCGGGGTGATGATGGGTCACCACCACGCGCTTGATGGGCCGTCCGCCCAGAGGACCGGCCATCAGCGCCAGCCATTCGGCCCGCGCCTTCTTGCTGGCAAAGCCGGTGTCGATCACGGTCCAGCCGTCGCCATCATCCAGCGCGTAGACATTGACATGATCCAGTGCCATCGGCAGCGGCAGGCGGGCCCACAGGATGCCCGGCGCGACCCGCGTCACGGCGCCCGGCGCGGGCGGCTGATCGAACGGGAAACGGATTCCGGCCTGAGCGATCACCGGCGCAAGACCACTCATGCGCTTTCCAGATCCTCGGCCGAGAGCGCGTAAAGCTGTTCCGCCCCCGCGCGCGCCTGCTCCAGCAACGAGGCATGTTCAGGCAGGATCCGGTCCACGAAGACCCGCGCCAGACGCGCGCGCGCCGTTCCGGGCGCCGTCATCGCGGCCTTCAGGTGGTAATGCCCGCCCAGAACCCGCGCGAAGGCCCGCAGATAGGCCACGGCCCCGGCATTGCGGTCATTGGGGGTCTGGGCGACCAGCCATTCGGTGGCCTCGCGCAGGGTTTCCGCCGCCTCCCAGACCGGGCCCGCCAGGTCCGGCAAGTTCGCGCGGGCGGTCTCGGCCAGGTCTTCGACCTCTTGCAGCAATCGAAACGCGGCCTCGCCGCCGTCCATCATCTTGCGACCGACCAGGTCCATCGCCTGAATGCCGTTCGTGCCTTCGTAGATCGGCGTGATCCGCG
>CAJQNQ010000301.1 GCA_905479725.1 uncultured Paracoccaceae bacterium
GGCGGTGGGGCAGAACCCCGACCTGATCGAGCAGATCACCCGCTGGTGCAAGCAGACCACCCGGATGCCGGTGATCGTCAAGCTGACGCCCAATATCACCGATGTCCGCAAACCCGCCGAAGCGGCGCTGAAGGGTGGCGCCGATGCGGTCAGCCTGATCAACACGATCAATTCGATCACCAGCGTCAACCTGGACAATTTCGCGCCCGAACCCACGATCGACGGCAAAGGCGCGCATGGCGGCTATTGCGGCCCGGCGGTGAAGCCTATCGCGCTGAACATGGTCGCCGAAATTGCCCGCAGCCCGGAAACCGCCGGCCTGCCGATTTCCGGCATCGGCGGCGTGACCACCTGGCGTGACGCCGCCGAGTTCCTGGCCCTGGGCGCCGGCAACGTGCAGGTCTGCACGGCGGCGATGACCTATGGCTTCGGGATCATCAAGGAACTGAATGCCGGGCTGAGCCTGTGGATGGATCACAAAGGTCTGACATCGGTGGATCAGGTGGTCGGGCGCGCGGTGCCGAACTTGTCGGACTGGCAGCATCTGAACCTGAACTACGTGACCAAGGCCAAGATCGACCAGGACCTGTGCATCCAGTGCGGGCGCTGCTTCGCCGCCTGCGAGGATACCTCGCATCAGGCGATCGCCATGTCCGAGGGCCGGGTTTTCACCGTCAAGGATGATGAATGCGTGGCCTGCAACCTGTGCGTCAATGTCTGCCCGGTCGAGGATTGCATCACCATGGAGCGCATGCAGCCCGGCACGGTCGATCCGCGCACCGGCACGGTGGTGCCCGCCGAGCATGGCGACTGGACGCGGCACCCCAACAACCCGATGGCTTCGGCCGCAGAGTAAAAAGTCGAAACAATCGCCGAATAACCCGCCTTTCCCTTCTCTCTGGCGGCAACCTGACCGGCACGCGCACTCCCGGCGTGCCGGTTTTTTTTGGGGCGGCGCCAGCCGTTATCGGATTGTTCAGACCTTGCGGTTTACGGTCGGATCGGGCGCATCGCGGTTGGCGTCATAGGCCGGGCCTGGTGTGGTCTGCCTGGCGGCATCCGGGTCGGCGCCGTCGGCGGGACTGTCCATGTTGTGTACCGATACGGGCGGCAGCTGCTGGGATGCGCGCATGTCTTGAAGGACATTGATCTCGAAGGCCGGGGGCGGCCCCACGGGTTTGTCGCGCGCGGTATCATTGCGCGCATCCCGGGGGCTGGTAATGGGTTCCACCGGTCGCGGGGCCAGCGCGCTGATCGCGGCCGCGGGCTGCACGGGGGGGCTTGCGCCCTGTGCCTGGTTGGCCATGGGGCGCGGTTCGGGTGCCGGCGTGGGCAGGGCTACGGATGACAAGACGGCGGTCATGGCTGCCTCCTAAACAATCATGGTGCTGCCATTCAGTGTGGCCGCCATGGCTTAACACCCACTTAACCTTTCAAATTGTAATGAAAAAAGGGCGCCCGAACCCGGGCCCCCCTTAGAATTTGTTCATGGATTTCGAGCAACCGCGCAGCCGATACCCCGGCACGACCGCCAAGCCGAATCCCCTGCCCGAAGCCCTGCCCGAAGCCCTGCCCGAAGATGGTCAGCCGCGCAGGATCGACCGCCCGGCATAGACCGCGACCTCGCCCAGCATTTCCTCGATCCGGATCAACTGGTTATACTTGGCCAACCGGTCCGAGCGCGCCAGCGAGCCGGTCTTGATCTGGCCGCAATTCGTTGCCACCGCCAGATCGGCAATCGTCGCATCCTCGGTCTCGCCCGAGCGGTGCGACATGACGTTGGAATAGCGCGCGCGATGGGCCATTTCGACCGCTTCCAGCGTTTCAGACAGCGTGCCGATCTGGTTGACCTTGACCAGCATCGAATTGGCCACGCCCCGGGCGATCCCATCGGCCAGACGCGCGGGGTTGGTGACGAACAGATCGTCGCCCACCAGCTGCACCCGGTCGCCCAGCGCCTCGGTCAGCAGTTTCCAGCCGTCCCAGTCATCCTCGGCGCAGCCATCCTCGATCGAAAGGATCGGATAGTCGTTCACCAGCGCCTCCAGATAGGCGACGTTTTCCGCGGCGCTCAGCGTCTTGCCTTCGCCGGTCATCACGTATTGGCCGTTCTTGTAATATTCGGTCGAGGCGCAATCGAGCGCGAGGTAGATGTCCTGCCCCGGAATATAGCCGGCCTTCTCGATGGATTTCAGGATGAAGTCCAGGGCGTCGCGGGTCGAGGACAGGTTCGGCGCAAAGCCCCCCTCATCGCCGATCCCGGTCGACAATCCCGCCGCCGTCAGCTCCTTTTTCAGCGTGTGAAACACTTCCGAGCCCATGCGCACCGCCTCGCGGATGTTGCTGGCGCTGACCGGCATGATCATGAATTCCTGAATGTCGATCGGGTTGTCCGCGTGCTCGCCGCCATTGATGATGTTCATCATCGGCACCGGCAGGGTGCGCGCCGATGTGCCGCCGATATAGCGGTAAAGCGGCTGGCCCGTGGCCTCGGCCGCCGCCTTGGCCACCGCCAGCGACACGCCCAGAATGGCGTTGGCGCCCAGACGCGCCTTGTTCGGCGTGCCATCCATTTCGATCAACGCGCGGTCGATGGCCAGTTGTTCGGTCGCGTCTACGCCCACCAGGGCCTCGGCGATTTCACCATTCACGAAGGCCACGGCGTTCTGCACGCCCTTGCCCATGTAACGGGTCTTGTCGCCATCGCGCAGTTCGACGGCCTCATGCGCCCCGGTCGAGGCGCCCGAAGGCACCGCGGCGCGTCCCAGTGTGCCGTCCTCCAGGATCACGTCCACCTCGACCGTGGGGTTGCCCCGGCTGTCCAGGATTTCGCGGCCAATGATGTCCAGGATGGTTGTCATGATCGATGCGCCTTTTTGTTTGCGGTGCAGAAGTGCCTTTGCGCGCGTCTATAAAGCGCGTGACACCGCGATAAAAGGGCCAAGACCAAGTTTTGCCGCGCCTGCGCGGTTTCAGATGCCGTTGCGGCGCGACAGGCGGATTTCGCGCATCAGCGCATAGAACCCGGCCAGTACCACCAGCCCCGCCCCCATCAGCATCACCGCATCCGGGCGCTCGTCAAAGACAATGATGCCGATGGCCATGCCGAAGACCAGCCGCGAATAGCGAAACGGCGTGGTCTGCGCCAGATCGCCGGCGCGGGTGGCGGCAACCAGGCACACATAGCCCACGATCCCCGCGCCCAGCGTGAAACCCATCATCATCCACGCCCAGGGCGACATGACGACGGGTTGCGCGCCCGTCACCAGGAACATCATGATCCCGCTGGGTATGACCACGCCGAAGCCCCAGGCCGACACCTGAACCGAGGCGACATGCGCCGGGATGCGCCGCGTCGCCAGATCACGGGCGGTCAGCATGAGCACCGCGCCCAAAGGCAGCAAGGCGGTGGGGTCAAAGCTGGTCCCGCCGGGGCCGATAATCAGCAGCACACCGACAAACCCGACCAGGATCGCGCTCCAGCGGCGCCAGCCGACCGGTTCGCGCAAGAACACCGCAGCCCCCAGCGTCACGGTCAGCGGCATCGCCTGAAGCACCGCCGACACAACGGTCAGCGGCGCCAGCGCGATTCCCAGAAGCATGAACACGACGGCCAGCATCTCGGACATGTTGCGCAACAAAAGCGCGCCGCGCAGGGCGTCAGACACAAAGACTTTCCGGCCCTGCGCCCGGGCCCAGAGGGCGAACACCGTCAACCCGCCCACGCCCAGCAGGACGCCGATCTGGCCAATCGGCACCTGCCCTGCCAAGGCCTTGATCAGCGCATCCTCGGCGGCGAAACCTGCCATCGCGGCGACCATCAGCAGCGGTCCGTGCAAGGTGTTCATCGGGCGCCTCTTGGAAATTGACCGAATGGTCATGTCCAAGCCCATAGCCGCCAATTCCCCGGACGGAAAGGTGTATCCCGCTTTTTGCGGGTGTTTCCGGACGGCAGACACCACCCCGATCCCGGCCGCCCGGCGATCGGCCCGTCTGAGGGTGCGGGCCTTGTGACCTGACAAGTGAAGTTCGGACCTATGGGGTCGAGACCATTCCGGGGTTGACCCCGCGGGCCCGAGTTGCTTCACTTGCGAAATTTCCGCGCGCAGGGCCCCATGACACAACCGTCCCATCGATCGCTCGACCTGTCGGGCTTCTGGCTCATGTTCGGGCTGGCCATGCTGTTCGGCGCCAACAACGTGCTCATCAAGCTGGGCAATCAGGGTCTGCAACCGGTGTTTTATGCCGGGGCGCGCTCGGCTGTCGCGGCCCTGGCGGTGGGTGGCTGGATGGCCTTTCGTGGCATTTCGCCGCGGCTGGACCTGTGGCGGCCCGGCCTGTTGATCGGTTCGCTGTTCGCGATCGAATTCATGCTGCTTTACTGGGCACTGGACAACACGAACGTGGTGCGTGCCTCGTCGCTGTTTTACGCGATGCCGATCTGGCTGACGCTGGCGGCGCATTTCCTGTTTCCCGGCGATCGGCTGAGCCTGCGCCGGGGGCTTGGGTTGGTCCTGGGATTCGGCGCCGTTGTCGTGACCTTTGCCGCACGCGCCGACATCCTTGAAGGCGGCAGCCTGCGGGGCGATCTGGCGGCGCTGTTTGCCGGCATGGCCTGGGCCGGGATCGTGGTCGTGTCGCGCCGCAGCCGGCTGGGACAGACAAGCGCCGAAACGCAATTGATGTGGCAATTGATGGTATCCGCGATCCTGCTGATCGCCGTAGCGCCGCTATTCGCCGGGCCGCTGGTGCGCGATTTCAGCGGTGAGCAGATTGTCTATTTCGCGGTTCAGGCACTGGGTGTCGCCGCACTGGGGTTTCTGACCTGGTTCTGGCTTCTGGGCCGCTATCAGGCTTCGACCCTGGCCAGTTTCAGCTTTGTGACCCCGGTTCTGAGCGCGCTTCTGGGCTGGCTGTTGCTGAGCGAACCCGTCACCTGGCAGACGCCGCTGGCGCTTGGCCTGCTGGTGGCGGGATTGTTCCTGATTAACCGGCGCCCCAGGACCTGAGAGGCCAACGCGCCCGGGCGGCAGAGTTCAGCGCGTGGCCAGCGCCTGGTCCAGCAGATCGGCCAGGGCGGCATGGGGCACATCCGCAGTCACGAAGGCATCGCCGATGTCGCGCGCCAGAATGAAGCGCATCGCCCCATCGACGACCTTCTTGTCCTGCGCCATCAAGCCGATCAGCGCATCGCGGCCCGGCAGATCGCCCGGAATTTCGGCCAGTGTGCGTTTCATGCCCATGCGCGCCAGATGCGCCGCGACACGCGCCGGGGCCTCCTGCCCGCACAGACCCAGACGGAACGACAGATCGAACGCCAGTTGGCAACCGATCGCCACCCCCTCGCCATGCAACAGCCGGTCGGAATAACCGGTTGCGGCCTCCAGCGCGTGGCCGAACGTGTGCCCCAGGTTCAGCAGCGCGCGCTCGCCCTGCTCGGTTTCGTCGCGCTCGACGATATCGGCCTTCATGCGCACCGCATGACTCACCGCCGCCTGCCGCAGGCGCTTGTCGCCCGCTGCCATCGCAGGACCATTGGCTTCCAGCCATTCGAAATAACGCGCATCGCCCAGCAAGCCGTATTTCGCGACCTCGCCATAGCCGGCCAGGAAATCGCGCCCGCGCAGCGTGTCCAGCAGGTCGATATCGGCCAGAACCAGACTGGGCTGGTGAAATGCGCCGATCAGGTTCTTGCCTTGCTCCGAGTTGATCCCGGTCTTGCCGCCGACCGAACTGTCGACCTGCGCCAGCAGGCTGCTGGGGATCTGAATGAAGCGCACGCCGCGCCGCAGGATGGCCGCCGCGAACCCGGCCAGATCCCCGATCACCCCGCCACCCAGCGCGACCACAACATCCCCGCGTTCAACCTTTTGCGCGACAAGCCATTCCACGCTGCGTTGCAGATGGGGCCAGGCCTTGGTCGATTCGCCCGGCGGCAGGATCAGCGCCTCCATGGCGATGCCGTCCCCCGCCAACCCGGCCCGCAAGCTCTCCAGATGCAGCCCGGCCACCGTGTCCTCGGTAATCACCGCGACTCGCTTACGGTTCAAGAATGGCGCGATCTCGGCCCCGGCCCGGGCCAGCAACCCCTGCCCCACGCGCACCGTGTAGGACCGTGCACCCAGGGCGACGCGCACATCGTCAACGGCGGGATAGGCGGTTTCGATCATGGGATCTCCCTGTGCGGTGGATGCGCGGCACGGGTCAGAACGTCTGGCCGGGAAAGCAACGCGTCGATCACCTTTTCTGCTGTTGTTTCAATGGCATATTTCGCGCGCGCCTGAACCGTCAAATTGGCCTGCGCATAAAAGGGCTCGCGCGCGGCCATCAGTTCGGCCAGCGTCCGGCGCGGATCGGCGGTGCGCAGCAGCGGGCGCGTGTCCTTGCGCCGCACCCGGTTCCACAGGGTGTCCAGATCGGCCTTCAACCACACCGATACCCCCTGCGCGGTGATCCCCTCGCGCGTGTCGGCGCGCAGGAAGGCGCCGCCGCCGACTGGCAGCACACAAGGCGCCCCTTCGAGCAGACGGGCGATCACCTGCGCTTCCTTGTCGCGAAAGAAGGATTCGCCATCGCGGGCGAAAATCTCGGCGATGGTGGCATTGGCGGCGGCTTCGATCTCGGCATCGGAATCAAGGAAGGGAACGCCCAGAAGGCGCGCGGTTTCCTTGCCGACCGCGGACTTTCCAGCCCCCATCATGCCGACCATCACGACCGTTTTATGCAGCCTGAACGCCATTTTCATCCTTCGCCGACATCACAAGCGAGCGATTTATTGCCTTGCGCCCCTGAATGGCGTGATCTTGCCGGGAGTTCCAGTTATAAATCACGTCAAAGAGCACGGGTCTGGCGAAATCGCCGCCAGCACCTGGGCCGCGAACCGGGCCGAAAACTGGCCAGCAACACAGGAAACCGCCGCGCATGGCCCGATACAATTCGCGATATGACGACCGCCCGTCCCTGCTGGGATACCTGTTCCGGCTGTTGATGATGCTGGCGCTGGTCGGTGGGTTGGGCTTTGTCGCTTTTGCCTATTTCGGCGACCTCAGCGTGACGCCCGAGCCGCGCACGCTGCAAATCGATCTGAACCGCGAGTGAACGCCGTGCGTCGGCCCCTCTTGCCAGCCCGCCTTGCTGCCCGCTTCGCGCGCCGCCTCGCTGCCGGCGTTTTGGGATTGGGGCTGGGATTGGGGTTGGCGCCGGGGATGCAGTTCGGCGCCGCATGGGCGCAAGATCCGATGCCCCTGTCCGCCATCGACTGGCTTCGCAGGGGCGCGCCGCTGAGCGAACCGGGGGCCTATCCGCTGACCCCGCCCAACGGCGCCTCTGGGGGGGTGGGGATCTCGGTCCGGGCACTGGACGCGCTGCGCCCCGAGGCTGTCGGCCTCTATCCGGCGGCGCGCGTCGGCCTGCCCGCGACGCTGTGGGGCCCCACCCCGGCCAGCGCCCTGGCCGGGCAGATCGCCACGCTGCCCATCGACATGATGCCTGCCCTGCGCGACCTGAGCCTGCGGCTTTTGCTGGCAGAGTTCACCGCACCGTTGCCGGACGCCGGAGGCAGCCGCGGGCATCCGGTCGGCTTTCTGCTGGCGCGGCTCGACAAGCTGATCGAATTCGGCGCGCTGGATCAGGCGGCCGCGCTGCTGGACGCGCTGGATTCGGCGGATCCCACGCTGCGTTTGCGGCGGTTCGACATCGGATTGTTGCTGGGCGATGAATACCGGGCCTGCGAGGGCATCCTGCGCACCGATCCGGCGATCAACGATTCCGCGGCCCTGGTTTTCTGCCTGGCGCGTGACGGGCAATGGGACATCGCCGAGAGCGTCCTGAACCAGGCCATCGCCGAAAACAGCGTCTCGGCCTACGAGGCCGACCTGCTGTCTTTGTTCATCACCGGGGAGGAGCGCCTGCCCGGCGCATCGACGCTGCTGCCGCCGCCGGTGGGCACGCCGACGCCGCTGGCCTGGCGCCTGCTGGAGGCCGCGGGCGATCCGGTGACGACACTGGGCCTGCCGGTCGCCTTTGCCCATGCCGATCTGCGCGGCACCGCCGGCTGGCGCGCGCAGCTGGAAGCCGCCGAGCGGCTGGTCAGGGTGGGTGCCCTGTCGCCCAACCGGTTGCTGGGGCTCTATACCGAGCGCCGCGCCGCCGCCTCGGGCGGGATCTGGGAACGGGTGCGCCTCGTCCAGCGCCTGGACGAGGCGATCTCCCGAAACGACCCCGAGGCCACGGCGCAGGCGCTGGCGCCCGCCTGGGCGCAAATCGTGTCCGGCGAGCTGGAGGTGCCGATGGCCAGCCTTTACGCCACATCGCTGGGATCGATGCGGTTGACCGGCGCCGCCGGCGATCTGGCGTTTCGCATCGGGCTCTTGTCGGATTCGTATGAAACCGTCGCGCTGGGGCTCGCCCCGGACAGCGCCGATGCCCAGGCCCGCTTTCTGGCCGCCGTCGCCCGCGGTCTGGACCCGGTGCAGAGCGGGTCCATGCCCGGCGATATCGCGCAGGCCGTGGCCCAGGCTTTCAGCCCGCTGACCCAGCCGCCGCCGTCCAGCCGCGAGCGGCTGGACCAGGGGCGGCTGGGTGAGGAGATGCTGTTGATCCTGAACCGGCTGGGCGGCCCGGCCGACCCGCGCGTCCTGGCCGAAGGGCTGACGGTTCTGCGCCTGCTGGGGCTGGAGGATATCGCGCGGCGCACGGCGCTCGAGAGCCTGCTTCTGGACCGCCGCGGGTAGATGTCATGCCGTCCACTGGTGATGCCCGCGCCATTTCAACCTTCCTGGACGCGATCGCGGCCGAAAACGGCGCCGCCAGGAACACGCTGCTGGCCTATGGCCGGGATCTGAGCGGCGCCGCCGACTGGATGTCGGATTATGGCTCAACCCTGTCCGAGGCCGACGCGACGGCGATCGAATCCTATCTTGTCGCGCTCGACGCGGATGGGTTGGCGCGCTCCACGCGGGCGCGCAGATTGTCGGCGCTCAAGCAGTTCTTTCGCTTTGCCTATGACGAGGGCTGGCGGTCGGACAATCCGACATTGCGCATCGACGGCCCGGGCCGGGCGGCGCGCCTGCCCGGCACACTGACCGAAGCCGAGGTGCGCACGCTGCTGGATGTCGCGCGCGACCACGGCGCCGATCAGGCCACGCGGGCGCGCAATGCCTGCCTGTTCGAGCTGCTCTATGCCACCGGGTTGCGGGTCAGCGAACTGGTCAGCCTGCCCGATGCCGCCCTGCGCGGCGCGCCGCAAATGCTGATGGTGCGCGGCAAGGGCGGCAAGGACCGGCTGGTTCCGCTATCCGACCCGGCGCGCGCCGCTGTGGCGGTGTGGTTGACGCATCGCGACAAGGCCGAGGATCTGGCGAAGGGCGCGGGCAAGCCCGCATCGAAATTCCTGTTCCCGGCGCGCGGCGCGAAAGGGCATATGACGCGCGAGAGGTTCTTTGGCCTGGTCAAGGAAATCGCGGCGCGCGCGGGGATCGATCCGGCGCGGGTCAGCCCGCATGTCCTGCGCCATGCCTTTGCCACGCATCTGCTGGCCGGCGGCGCCGATCTTCGGGTGATCCAGACGCTTCTGGGCCATGCAGACCTGTCCTCGACCGAGATATACACCCATGTGCTGGACGAGCGGCTGCGCACGCTGGTGATGGAGCACCATCCGCTGGCCCGCGACATTTCGGAAACCGAACACGAGGACCCCGAGTAGGGCTCAGTCCTGGAACAAGGCGCTTCGAAGCGCCTTGTGGCGCCAGGCGGGAACGCAGCGACCGGCCGGACAGCGGTTCGATTTCCAGAAGGCGGGCGCCAGTGTGCGCTATCGATCGGTTTTCCAGGGGTGCCCAAGGCGCTTCGAAGCGCCTTGCCCCGTCCCGCTCAAAGCGCGTCAGGAATGCTCTTCGGCGGCGATCGCGGCAAGCGCTCGGTTATAGGCCTCCAGCGCATCGACATGGCTCAGGCAACCGATCACCTCGGGCGGCTCGGCGCCCCCTGCCTGTGGCGCGACAACGGCCAGATACGACGCGCCAGTGCGTCGGAACAGGTGCAACGCCTCCTTGAGCAGCGCGTCGCGACCCAGGCACA
>CAJQNQ010000302.1 GCA_905479725.1 uncultured Paracoccaceae bacterium
CTGGGCGCGTCGTCGGCGATCAGGGTGCCCGCCTTGAAGCTGCGATAGGCGTCATCCGCCTGTTCGGGTTCGGCGGCGATCACCTGCGTTTCGGGCGCCGGGGTCGACAGCGTCAGACAGGTGCCCGAGATCATGCCGCCGCCGCCGATCGGCGCGACAACCATGTCCAGCCCGTCGGTCTGTTCGATGAATTCCTTCGCGCAGGTTCCCTGTCCGGCGATGACGCGCGGATCGTTGTAGGGATGCACGAAATCCCCGCCGGTCCGCGCCTGGACCTGCGCGAACATCGCCTCGCGGGCCGAGGTCGAAGGCTCGCATTCGGTAATCACCCCGCCGTAGCGGCGCACGGTGTCCTTCTTGGCCTGCGGGGCCGTGTGCGGCATCACGACTTGGCACGGAATGCCCCTGCGCATGGCCGCGTAGCTCAGGCATGAGGCGTGATTGCCCGAGGAATGCGTGGCCACGCCGTGCGCGGCCTGTGCCTCGTCCAGCCCAAAGACGGCGTTGCAGGCACCGCGCACCTTGAACGCGCCGGGCTCCTGAAAGTTCTCGCATTTGAAGAACAGATCCGCGCCCGTGAGTTCATTCAGATAGGCCGAGATGCGGATCGGTGTGCGGGCGATATGCGGCTTGATGCGTTCATGCGCGGCCAGCATGTCGTCGTAAGTCGGCAGGGTCATTGTGTCGTCCATGCTGAATTCTCCCCCAGTCTGGTCAGGCGGCCGCCGACAACGCGCTGGTTGAGGTGGCGCGGTAATACTCCTGCGCCGCCGCCACGCCAGAGCCCAGCCTGACCGGCCAGCCCAGATCGGCCATCACCATTTCGGCGGTGGCCAGCCCCGACAGCATCATCACATCCGACATCAGGCCCAGATGGCCGATGCGGAACAGCTTGCCCGCCACCTCGCCCAGGCCCACGCCAAAGGCGACGCCGTATTTCTGCGCGGCCAGTTGCACCACCGCAGTGCCGTCGAACCCCTTGGGGGCCATGACCGCGGTGACGGTGTCGGAGTAGTGATCTGGCGAGGCCGCGCACAGCTCCAGCCCCCAGGCGCGGACCGCGCGGCGCACGCCCTCGGCAATCCGGGTGTGGCGGGCATGGACATGCTCCTGCCCTTCGGCCTCCAGCAGTGTCACCGCATGGGCCAGCCCGGCGATCAGGCCCACCGGCGGGGTATAGGGGTAGCCGCCAGCGGCGTAGCCCTTTTGCTGGTCGCGCAGGTCGAAATACGTGCGCGGCAGGGTCGCGCTGTCCATTGCCGCCAACGCCCTGGGTGACAGGCCAAGGATCGCCAGACCGGCGGGCAGCATGAAGCCCTTCTGGCTTCCGGCAACGGCGATATCGACGCCCCAGCCGGTGAATTCGAAAGGCATGGAGGCAATGGAACTGACGCCGTCCACCATCAGCAGCGCGGGGTGCCCGGCGGAGTCCATCGCGGCGCGCAGGCCGGCCATGTCCGACCGCACGCCGGTGGCGGTCTCGTTATGCGTGGCCAGAACCGCCTTGATGCGGTGGCCGGTGTCAGCGCGCAGGGCTGCCTCGATCCGGTCCAGCGGCATGCCGTTGCCCCAGGGGGTTTCCAGGATCTCCACGTTCAGGCCATGGCGCTGGCACATGTCGATCCAGCGGTGGCTGAACATGCCGAACCGCGCCGCCAGCACCGTGTCGCCCGCGCTCAGGGTGTTGGTGATGGCCGCCTCCCAGCCGCCGGTGCCGGTGGAGGGCAGCACAAAGACTTCTCCGGCCGCCATGTTCAGCACGCGCTTCACCCCGGCGATGGCCGGGTTGAGCATCGCCGCGAAAGCCGGCGAGCGGTGGTCGATGGTCGCCACGTCACAGGCGCGGCGGATGGCGTCCGGCATGTTGGTGGGGCCGGGGATGAAAACAGGGTTCTGGGCGTGCATGGCGGCGCTCCTTATGGGTTGCAGACACTCTACGCGGGGAGATCTTAATCGTGCAATTATTTTGAAAACATATTTCACTTGGCGAAAAACATGCATTTACAGAGCCGTGGCAATGGGTTAGCATTTTTCGTAAGTTGAAATGAAATTCTGATTGGTGAAAAAATGACCGACACACCCCGGCGCGGACGGCCACGCGCCTTTCACGACAAGACCGATCAGAACACCATCCGCGCGCTGGATCGGGCGATGGCGCTGTTGCAGCACCTGGCCAGGTCGGACGGGCTGACGCAAAGCGAACTGGCGCAGGCACAGGGCGAATCCCCAGCCACGGTCTACCGCGTGCTGACCACGCTGGCGCAGCATCAGATGGTGGAGATGGATCCGCGCACGCAGGTCTGGCATGTCGGCGCGGGCGCGTTTCGGGCGGGGGCGGCGTTCTTGCGGCGCACGAATGTCGTTGAGCGCGCCCGGGCGCCCATGCAAGCCCTGATGCGGGCCAGTGGCGAAACCGCCAATCTGGGCATCGAGCAGGGGGGAGAGGTGCTGTTCCTGACGCAGGTTGAAACGCAGGCCCCGATCCGGGCGTTCTTTCCGCCGGGAACGCGCAGCCCGCTGCATGCCTCGGGCATCGGCAAGGCGCTGCTGGCGTGGTTGCCGCCCGCGCGGGCCGGGGCGCTGGGCGATCGGTTGGAGCAGTTCACCCAGGCGACAATCACCGATCAGGCCGGGTTGCAGGCCGATCTGGCGCTGATCCGGGACCGGGGCTTTGCGCTGGATGACGAGGAACGGACAGCGGGGATGCGTTGCATAGCCGCGCCGGTTTTCAACGCGCTGGGCGAACCTATCGCCGGGATCTCCGTTTCAGGCCCGGTTTTCCGCATCCCGCCGGACGCTATCGCCGCGCTGGGCGCGCTGGTGGCGCAATCGGCGGGTGCCGTGACGGACGCGATTGGCGGGCAGCCGCCA
>CAJQNQ010000303.1 GCA_905479725.1 uncultured Paracoccaceae bacterium
GCGCATCATCTCCGGCGCCCTGCAAACCTTCGGCGGCATGGGCTACATGGTCGACACCGGGATCGAACGTATCGCGCGGGACGTCCGCGTCTGTCAGATCTACGAAGGCACGTCCGACATCCAGAAACTGATCATCGCCCGCGCCCTCAGCGCCTGACGCCCCCAACATCATCTGTCCATAAATATCCCGGGGAATCGCCGCCAGGCGATGGGGCAGCGCCCCGCACCGCGCCGTCAGGCGCTCAATAGCAACGCGCCCGGCAAAGCCGGGCGCTCCGCTTGGCGGTCCGGATCACAACCGCGTCCAGGGATTGATCCCCTGACGGCGCAGCGCGCGGTAGGTGATGACCATGTAATACACATCCGCAACGAAGATCATCGCGATGAAGGTGCCGACAAAATACCATTCGCCCGGCCGGCCCAGAATATAGATCAACCCGGTCGTCATCGATGACCCGATCCACTTGGCCCAGGCGATGGTAAAGCTCTGCCCCTCCATCGACCCGCCGCGCGCGTAGAACATGGCAACAAACGACACCGACATCAGCGCATTCTGCGCAAAGGCGATGACCTTGGCGGCTTCGATCTGGTCGCGGTTGAAATAGGTGTCGAACTGCATGAAGAACTTCGCGCCGGTCAGGATCACCAGGAACGAGAACACCAGCATGACGACCGTGAAGCCGATCCATTGCCCGCGCGTGATTCCGTAGGACCTGGCGAAGTATTTGTAACCAAAGCGGAAAAAGGTATAAAGGATAACCAGATCCAGCACCGCCCACAGCGCGAAGACTGCCTGCGCCTTGGCCCCGCCATACGGCACCAGCGCCGCATCCGCGCTGCCATAGGGCGGGATGATCAGCGAAAAGATGATCTCCCAGGACAGGTTCAGCGTCAGCGCCACGATCGGCATGCCGTAGCTTTGATCCTTGAACCCACGGTAGATCATCGCCGAATAGGCCAGCGCCCAGGTGTAGATGCACAGGTGGTTGGCGATCTGGATTTGATAGAGCTCCATATGCTCCCCCGCTCGGCCCATCGATCCTGCGCGGATACCGCAAAACAGGCATCCCGGACAATCAAAAAACCCCGCGCCGGGCGCGGCGCGGGGTCAAATTCCGGTCAACCGATCCGGTTCAGGGCGCGCTCAGGACTCATCTTCCAGTGCGTCCAGGGCGGCTTTCAGTTCATCCTTCGAGACGGCTTTCTCGCTGACGCTCGCCTGCGCCAGGATCAGATCCACGACCTTGTCCTCGAATAGCGGCGCGCGCAGTTGCTGCTGCATCTGCGGATTCTTCTGCACGAATTCGAAGAATTCCCGCTCCTGCCCCGGATACTGGCGGGCCTGACCCATGATCGCCTGCGTCATCTCGGCGTCGGTGACCTCGACCTCGGACGTGCGGCCGATCTCGGCCAGCAGCAGGCCCAGCTTCACACGGCGCACGGCCAGCGTGCGGTGCTCGTCGGTGGGCTCGATGGCGTCATGGTTGTGATCGGTGACATCGGGGTTTTCGTCATGCCACAGCGAATGCGCGATTTGCGAGGCTTCGGCGTCCACCAGGCTGGGCGGCAATTCGAATGTCACGGTCTCGTCCAGCTTGTCCAGCAGGCTGCGCTTGACAATCGCGCGGGCGGCCTGGGCGTATTCGCCTTCCAGCCCGTCGCGGATCTGGCCGGTCAGCGCGTCCAGCGATTCCGCGCCGAACTTGGCGGCCAGTTCGTCGTTCAGCTCGGCGGCGGCGGAGGCCTTGACGGCCTTGATCGCGCAGGCAAAGACGGCTTCCTTGCCGGCCAGATGCTCTGCCCCGTAATCGGCGGGGAAGGAGACGGTGACATCCTTGCTGTCGCCGGCCTTCACGCCGGTCAGCTGCTCTTCAAAACCGGGGATGAACTGGTTCGAGCCCAGCACCAGCGGGTAGTCCTCGGCGGCGCCCCCCTCGAAGGGTTCGCCGTCGATCCGGCCGGTGAAGTCAAAAACAACCTGATCGCCATCTTCGGCGGCGCCGTCCTTGTCCTCGAAATTCTGGGCCTGCTTGGCCAGGTTTTCCAGCGCCTCGTCAACTGCGGCGTCGTCGGCCTTGACGACCAGGCGCTCCAGCGACAGGGCCGCAAAGTCCGGCGTGGCGATCTCGGGCAGCGCCTCGTAGGTCATTTCGACGATCACATCGTCGCCTTCTTTCCACGCCTCGCCATTCTGCATTTCAACCGAGGGCTGCGCGGCGGGCCGGTCGCCGGACGCGTCGAAATGCGCCTGCATCGCGTTGTCCACGGCTTCCTGCATGGCTTCGCCCATCAGGCGCTGGCCGAACTGCTTTTTCAGCATGGCCATCGGCACCTTACCCTTGCGAAAGCCCTTCAGCTCGACCTCGGGCTGCGCTTCGCGCAGCTTCTCGTCGACCTTGGCTTCCAGTGCGGCGGCGGTAACGGTGATCGTGTATCCACGCTTCAGGCCGTCGTTCAGGGTCTCGGTGACGTTCATTGTGTTCCTCGCATAAGCTGACAGGCCGCCCGGACGGCGGCCTGAAGAATTCTGCGCCTTACTAGTTTGCGCCTGTCAGGGGATCAACCCTGAATCTGGCGCCGCTGCGCCGGGCTGGCGCGTTTGTCGCCGCCGGACGAACGGGCGCCGATCACAGTGTCATGATGCGGGCCTGGGCGTCCTGATAGGCAAAACTGCACCGCACCTCCAGCGATTGCCCGGCGCGATCGACCTGCAGCATCACGTCGCGCGATTCCGGCAAGCCGTTCGCGCCGATCACCTCGCGCGTGCCGACCACGCCGCGCACATCGAACCCGGCCTCGCGCCCCGCCGCCAGACAGGCGGTTTCGGCAGTGCTTGCCGCCGGGACTGGCGGGGGCACGGGCATCACGGGATTCGCGGCGCCCGTCGTAGCGCCCGTCGCGGGAGCAGACGGCACGGGTGCGGCGCGCGCGAACGGGTTGGACAAGCGCGCGCCATTGCGAAAATCGGGCACGTTGGCGCAACCGGTCAACAGCAGGACGGCAGCCAGCGCCCCTGCCCCGATGGCCTTTCTACGCGGTGATGTGCTCATGATCTGCCCCCTGTCTGATGGAAGCGGCGGCCCGCAGGACCGACGCCCGGTTGGATAGCCCGATTTCCCGGACCCCGTTTTCTGATCCGAAATCCTTTTCCGATCTCAGCCCGATCGTGACACCCGGTCAAGCCCCGATCAGGGCCTGCGCCGCACCGCGCGCGGCCTGGGTTACGGTATCGCCCGACAGCATCCGGGCGATCTCGTCCACGCGCTCGCCAGCGGAAAGCCGAGCGACCCTGCTGAGCGTCTGGCCGCCAGACACGGATTTTTCCACCCGCCAGTGATGCGCGCCCAGCGCGGCAACCTGCGGGCTGTGGGTGACGACCAGAACCTGCGCCCCCTGCGCCAGCCCGCGCAAACGCCGGCCCACGGCATCGGCTGTCGCCCCGCCGACGCCCCGGTCGATCTCGTCGAAAATCATCGTGACGCCGGAATTTCCCCGGCTCAGGCAGACTTTCAGCGCCAGCAAAAAGCGCGACAATTCCCCGCCCGAGGCGATCTTGTTCAGCGCCCCGGCGGGCGCCCCGGGGTTGGTCGCCACCTCGAAGGTCACCGCATCCGCGCCCTCCGGCCCCGGATCGGCAGGGGCGATGACGGTCTTGAATACCGCGCGATCCATCTTCAGCGGGGCCAGTTCGCCGGCCATGGCACTGTCCAGCGCGGCGGCGGCGGCGCTGCGCGCCTGCGTCAGCGCCGCGCAGGCGCCCGAGAAGCGTTGCGCGGCGTCCCGTTCGGCGCGGGCCAGCGCCGCCAGATCGCTGTCGCCGGCGTCCAGCGCCGCCAGACGGTCGCGCAGGGTCGCGGCATGGGCGCCCAGGTCATCGGCCAGAACGCCATGCTTGCGCGCCAGGGCCCGCAGCGCGAACAGGCGTTCCTCGACCTGTTCCAGCGTGGCCGGGTCGGTGTCCATCGCGTCCAGGCAGGCATCGACCTGCGACTGCGCGTCGGACAGATCCGCCAGCATCCGGCCCAGCGCCTCGATGGCACCGTCCAGCCGCCCTTCGACCCCGTCCGCCGCGTCCTCCAGCCAGCGCAGGGCGTCCAGGCCCAGCCGTTCCGCGCCTTCATCGCCCAGTGCCTGGCGCGCGCGTTCCACATCGGCGCGCAGGCGCGTCGCGGCCTGCATCAGACGGCGGCGGGTGTCCAGGTCGGCCTCTTCGCCCGGTTGCGGATCCAGCGTGTCCAGTTCCTTGACCGCGTGGCGCAGGAAATCTTCCTCGGATTTCAGGGCGGCGATGCGCGTCTCGGCCTCGATCCGCGCCTTGCGCGCACCGGACAGCCCGCGCCAGGCGGCGCGCGTCTGGGCCAGTTCGCTTTCGACCCCGGCAAAGGAATCCAGCAGTTGACGATGCCCGCGCGGGTTGAGCAGACCCCGGTCATCATGCTGCCCGTGGAGTTCGACCAGCGTTTCCGACAACGCGCGCAGAACGTCGCCGGTGGCGCGGCGCCCGTTGATCCAGGCGGTCTTGCGGCCGTCGGCGGCGTTCACACGGCGCAGGATCAAGGCCTCCTCGGGGTCGATCCCGGCCTTGGTCAGCACCGCGCGGCCCGGGTGATCGTCCGACAGTTCAAACACCGCCTCGACCTCGCCCTGGGCGGCCCCCTGACGCACCAGATCGGCACGCCCGCGCCAACCCAGCACGAAGCCCAGACTGTCCAGCAGAATGGATTTACCCGCGCCGGTTTCACCGGTCAGGACATT
>CAJQNQ010000304.1 GCA_905479725.1 uncultured Paracoccaceae bacterium
TCGTGATAGGCGATGGTCACATGCACCGCGTCGACGCCGCCGTCGCGCATCTGGCGAAAGATCTTTTCGGACCAGTTGGCGTATTGCAGGTTGTCGATGCGGTAGTTGGTCATGGTCGTCCTCTTGTCTGACGGCGCTGCGCCCGGCCCTGGGTGGGCGTGAAGTGCCCTCCCGGGGGGAGGGTCGGGCTCTGCGTTCGGCGCAGGCGCCGAACGCAAAATCAATCAGTCGGGCGTGCCGGAGCTGACATAGGCCGTCTTGACGGTGGTGTAGAATTCCGCCGCATAGGTGCCTTGTTCGCGTGAGCCATAGCTGCTGTCCCCGCGCCCGCCGAAGGGGACGTGGTAATCGGTGCCGGCCGTCGGCAGGTTGACCATCACGCAGCCGGTGCGCGCGTTGCGGCGGAAATGGGTGGCGCGGGCCAGAGAGCGCGTGACGATGCCCGATGTCAGACCGAACCGCGTGTCGTTCACCACATGCAGCGCCTCGTCATAGCTGCCGACCTCGATGACCGACGCCAGCGGCGCGAACATTTCCTCACGGTTGATGCGCATGGCGTTGGTGGTGTTCACGAACACACCGGGGGTCATGAAATAGCCCTCGGTCTCGCGGTTGACGCGTTCGCCGCCGCAGGCCAGTTCCGCGCCCTCGGATTTGCCCAGATCGACATAGGCCAGGTTCTCGGTCAACTGCTGTTCACTGGCCACAGGTCCGATCTGCGTGCCTGGGGTCAACGCGTGGCCGACCTTCATTGCCTGCGCCCCGGCAACCAGCTTTTCCACAAACGCATCGTGGATGCCGGCGTGCACCACCAGGCGCGACGAGGCCGTGCATTTCTGCCCGGTGCCGCCAAAAGCCCCGCCCAGTGCCAGATTGACAGCCAGGTCCAGATCGGCGTCATCCATCACGGCCAGCGCATTCTTCGAGCCCATTTCCATCTGCACCTTGGTCAGGTTGCCGATGGCGGCGGCGGCAATGCCCTTGCCCACGGGGACCGACCCGGTGAAGGAAATTGCGTTCACGGCGGGGCTTTCCACCAGCCGCTGGCCGACGCTGCCACCCGGCCCCATGACCAGGTTGAACAACCCCTTGGGGATGTCCTGACGGCTGATGATTTCGGTCAGCGCGACGGCCGACGCAGGCGTCAGATTGGCGGGTTTCCAGATCACCGCGTTGCCGAACGCCAGCGCCGGTGCGATCTTCCAGGATGCCGTGGCGGTGGGGAAATTCCACGGGCTGATGATCGCCACCACGCCCACGGGTTCGCGGCGCACATCCACTTCGACCCCATCGCGCACGCTGTCGGCGGTGTCGCCGATCTGCCGCAGAACCTCGGCGGCGTAGTAGGTGAAGAACTGCCCGGCGCGGTAGACTTCGCCCTTTCCCTCGGCCAGTGGTTTGCCTTCTTCGCGGCTCAACAGGGTGCCCAGTTCCTCGGCACGGGCCATCATTTCGGTGCCGATCGCCATCAGCACGTTCTGCTTGCGCTCCAACCCATAGGCCGCCCATTCCGCCTGCGCCTGCCGGGCGGCGGCCAGCGCCTGATCCAGCTGTTCACCGCTGGCCTGCGCGAAATGGCCGATGGTGTCCGACAGGTCGGACGGGTTGATGTTGGCGATCGTCGCGGGCCCCGAAACCCAGTCCCCGGCGATGTAGTTCAGCTTGGTATCGGTCATGTCGGCCCTTCGACTTTGCGTGCGCGCGTATTGCGCGGTCGATGTGCAGTAAGCGCGCGCGCCGAGCTTGAATCAAACGAAAATATTTGCAATTTTATTCAGCCACGCTGAATTTTTACCGCGGCGCGATCGGGGTCTTTCAGTTTCGCCGCCAGAATCATGTCCACAAAGGCTTTCGCCGCCGGGGTCAGCCAGTTGCGCGACGGGGTGGCCATCCAGACCACGCGCCGCACCGACACATCCTTGAGCGGCAGGAAGGCCAGTTCGGTGCCCTGGGTCGGCACCGCCAGTCGCGGCAGCACGGTGATGCCGACCCCGGCGCGCACCAGCGCCAGCAGCGACGCCGTGTTGGGCACCATCAGACGCGAGGCTTCCAGCACGGGCTGAAACCGCGGGTCGGTGATCTGGTCGCACAGCTCGTTGGCGATGAAATCCTGCCCGGACATGTCATCCCAGGTCAGGCTGTCCCATTCCCGCGCCAGCCGCGCATCGGCCCGGCACACCACGCCAAAGGGATCGGACATCAGCTTGTGGCGGTCGAACCCGGTCACCGGGCCGATGCTGGCCAGCCCGATATCGGCGCGCTCGAGCTGCAATTCCTGCTCCACGGCGGCGGAATTCATGTCGCGCATTTCCACCCGCACGCTGGGATAGCGCACCATGAAGGCCTTCAGGATCGGCGGCAGGATCTGGGTCGCGATCGACGGCGTTACGGCCAGCCGCACGCGCCCCAGTTCGGACCGCGAGAGGCCGTCGATATTGGCCAGCGTCTGGTCGAAATGATCCAGCTCGCGCCGGGCCTCGTGATAGATCTGTTCGCCCAGATTGGACAGCCGTGCCTTGCGGGTGGTCTCGAACAATGGCGCGCCGACATGATCCTCGAACTGCTTGAGCATCATCGACACCGCCGATGGCGTGCGCCCCAGCACATCCGCCGCGTCCGACAGGCGCCCGTTTTCCACCACCGCCACGAAGCACCGCAGCATCTCGATCTTGATCGCCACCGTGGCCCCCCGCCTTTGCCCGTTGCCCAGCAGTGATACAGGCATCGGGGGGTGTTAGGCCATAGGCGCGCGCGGATTGGGTGCGGGCGGTTGCATTTGCGCGGGCAGGGGCGCATCGTTTCGCCATCAGATGCGCGAACCAATCGGAGGCAGAATGCCCGTCGCCCTGCAAAATCCCTATCGCGGCACCGGCCTGCCGGACCAGACGCATTATCCCAAAAGCGATGCCCATGCGGTGGGGGCGTTGCTGGCGCTGTGCCCGGCGCATGAGCCGACGCCGCTGATCGCGTCCGCCGTGCTGGCGGGCAAGGCCGGGGTGGCGCGGCTGTGCATCAAGGACGAACGCGGGCGCATGGGGCTGGGCAGCTTCAAGGCGCTGGGCGCGGCCTATGTCATCGCCCATCATGCCGAAAGCGCGCGGCAGGGCGATGACTGGGCCCATGCGCTGAGCGGGCGCACCTATGTCACCGCCAGCGCCGGCAATCACGGGCTGTCGGTTGCCGCCGGGGCGCGGGTGTTCGGCGCGCAGGCTGTGGTTTATCTGGCGGACACGGTGCCCGAACCCTTCGCGGCCCGGCTGCGCGGCATGGGTGCGACGGTGGTGCGCGCGGGCGACACCTACGAGGCCAGCATGGACGCCGCCGCGCAAGCCGCCCGCGACAAGGGCTGGACGCTGTTGTCCGACAGCTCATGGCCCGGCTACACCGAATTGCCGACGCTGGTGATGGAAGGCTATCTGCAAATGGCGGCCGAGATCGTCGCGCGCATCGACACGCCGCCCACGCATATCCTGTTGCAGGCCGGTGTTGGCGGGCTGGCGGCGGCGGTTGCGGCGCATGCACGGCTGGCCTGGGGCGATGGGCCGGTGATCATCGTCGTCGAACCCGACGCTGCGCCCGCCCTGTTCGACAGCATCGGCTCGGGCGCGCTGGTGACGTCACGGGGGCCGGTCTCGGCCATGGGGCGGCTGGATTGCAAAACGCCGTCGATGGTCGCGCTTGCCGGTCTGGCGCGGGATGCGGACCTGTTCGTCACCATCTCGGAAACCGAAGCGGCGAATGCGGTGGCGGTTCTGGCGCAAAACGGGCTGGCGTCCACGCCGTCGGGCGCTGCGGGAATCGCCGCGTTGCTGGCCGGTCTGCCGCAGGTCGGCGCCGATGCGCATGTGCTGGCGATCCTGAGCGAAGGGCCCGAGGATGGCTGATCCGGCGGCGCGCGGGTTTTCCTATGATCTGACCGGCCCCATCGGCACGGCGGCGACGCTGGGGCTGATCGTGTTGCAGGTCGATGAAACCATCGAACAGGACTTCCGCCGCCTGTTCCCCGCGCGCGGCGTCGCGCTGCATGTCACGCGCATCCCGTCGGGCGATGAATTGACCCCCGACACCATCGCCGCGATGGCGTTGGCGCTTCCAGCCGCCGCGTCGCTGTTGCCGTCAGCCGCCACGTTTGGCGCGGTCGGGTATGCCTGCACGTCCGGCACCACGCTGATCGGTGCCGACAGGGTGTGTGAACTGGTGTCCGGCGCGGTGAACACCCGCGTCGTGGCCGACCCGCTGAGCGCCAGCATCGCGGCGTTGCAGGCGGTGGGGGCGCGGCGCGTCGGTATCGTCTCGCCCTATATCGACAGCGTCGCCACGCCGATCCGCCGCGCGTTCGGGCGCGCGGGCTTTGACGTGCCCGCGACCCTGTCCTTCGGAGAAGAGGTCGAAGCCCGCGTGGCGCGTATCGATCCCGCGTCGATCCGGAGAGCCGCGATGGAGGTCGCGGCGCAGGCCTCGCTGGATGCGGTGTTCCTGTCCTGCACGAATCTGCGCACGCTCGATATCATCGACCCGCTGGAACAGGCGCTGGGCATCCCGGTGATCAGCAGCAACCAGGCACTGGCCTGGCACATGGCGCGGCAAACCGGCGCGCCGCTGGCCGCCGATGCGCCCGGGCGCCTGATGCAGGCAGGGCGTTAGGCGGGTTTCATGACCAAGCGCATCGGCTTCCGGCATCTGCATCATTTCCTGGCGATGGCACAGGAAAAATCCATGACCCGCGCGGCGCAGGCGCTCAACACCGTGCAGCCAGCCTTGTCGCGCAGTCTGCGCGAACTGGAGCAGGAGCTGGAAGCGCCGCTGTTTCACCGCACCCCACAGGGCCTGATCCTGACCGAAGCAGGCGAGGAACTTCTGGCCCATACCAAGGGTCCGCTGAACCAGATCGACGCCGGCATCGCCAGCGTCCGGGGCGAACGCGAA
Source organism: uncultured Paracoccaceae bacterium (assembly GCA_905479725.1). Classification (GTDB taxonomy): domain Bacteria; phylum Pseudomonadota; class Alphaproteobacteria; order Rhodobacterales; family Rhodobacteraceae; genus Pararhodobacter. The sequence continues at coordinate 4,927 of CAJQNQ010000304.1, forward strand.
CGCGCTTCGGTGCGTATTTCGGTTGCACCTGCGGCGTCGCGTATGTTGTGTGTCGATGCGATCAGCGCCTTTTCCGAGCAATTCCCGGCAGTGCAGATTGCGGTTGAAGCGCGACATTATTCGGAATGCGTGCCGCAGATTCGCGACGGCACCATCGATTTCGCCGTTGGCCGTATCCTGGATCCCAAGCTTCTGGTGGGGCTTGGGTATGTGCATCTGTTCGAGGAACCCATCGTGTTCTGTGCGCGGGCCGGGCATCCGCTGGCCGGGGTCGGTCGGGTGACGATGGCACAGATCAATGGCTACCAAATTGTGGCGCCCATGCGTTATGCGGTCATCTGGGACGACGTTACCCGGTTTCTGGTGCGTCATGGACTGACAGAGTTTGACCGTCTGCTGGAAACCTCGTCCTACGAATTTTCGCGCCAGTATATCCGCGAGACCGACGCCATCACCTGCACCTCGCGCAGTATTGTCCGGCCGGAAATAGACAGTGGAGAATTCGTTCAACTGGATATTCCCGTTGATGACATGATGGGGTCGGTGGGCGTGACCTACCGCGCCGAGGGCCGCATGTCGCCCCATGCCCAGGCCTTGTTTGACCATGTCAGGGCGGCGGCGCAGCAGAGATACCCATAACCTTTTCGTTATGACATTGGCGGTAAAACTATTTCCCAGACTCCTGTTCACAGGGCATTGTGGGTGTCAATCGCCCGAAAAGGGTGGGCCTCAGGGGGGAATCGCGCCGCATGGCAACCGCGAAGAATGTCTTGTTCATCATGCTTGACCAGCTGCGCTGGGATTACCTGAGTTGTTATGGCCATCCGCATCTGAAAACCCCCAACATCGACCGTCTGGCGGAACAGGGTGTGCGGTTCAACCGGGCCTATGTGCAGGCGCCGATCTGCGGCGCCTCGCGCATGTCGGTGCTGACAGGGCGCTACGTGAACAGCAATGGCGCGACGTGGAACAAGGTTCCGCTGCCGGTGGGGCAGCCGACGATGGGCGACCATCTGCGCAAGGCCGGCATGAGCTGCTGGCTGGTGGGCAAGACGCATATGGAGGCCGATGTCGAAGGCATGGAACGGCTGGGCCTGAAGCGCGGCACGGTCATCGGCGACCGCGTGGCGGAATGCGGTTTCGACGTGTTCGAGCGCGACGACGGTCTGCGCCCCGAGGGGCCGGACGGGCTGTATGATGAAGGCGGCGCCAAGGCTTACAACGACTATCTGCGCTCGAAGGGATATGACGGCGACAACCCGTGGCATGACTACGCCAACTCGGCCATCGACGCACAGGGCAATGTTCTGTCCGGCTGGTTCCTGGAGAATTCGAACAAACCCGCCAACATCGCCGAGCCGGACAGCGAAACGCCCTATATGACCCGGCGCGGGATGGACTTCATGGCACAGGCGCAGGATCCGTGGTGCCTGCATCTGTCGCTGATCAAGCCGCACTGGCCCTATCTGGCGCCGGAACCCTATGCCAGCATGTATGGCCCGCAAGATTTCCTGCCGGTGGTGCGCACGCAGGAAGAATATGACACCGCGCATCCGGTGCTCAAGACGCTGATGACGGCGCCGGTTGGCAAGGCCTTCAGCCGCGATGAGGCCCGCGCGGCGGTGTTGCCCGGCTACATGGGGCTTATCAAGCAGATCGACGACCAGATGGGTGTTCTGTTCAAATGGATGGAGGACACCGGCCGAATGACGGACACGCTGATCGTCCTGACTTCGGATCACGGGGATTTCCTGGGCGATCACTGGCTGGGCGAAAAGCAGTTTTTCTACGATTCGTCGGTTCGGGTTCCGCTGATCGTTTATGATCCATCGCCCGAGGCTGACGCGACGCGCGGCACGGTGTCCGACGCACTGGTCGAACTGATCGACCTGGTGCCGACCTTCCTGGACGTGGCCGGCGGCGAACCCGCGGATCATGTGCTGGAAGGGTATTCCCTTTTGCCGATCCTGCACGGCCAGACCACCGAACAACCGCGCGACGTGGTGATTTGCGAATACGATTTCGCCGGCACCCCGATCCGGGCACGGCTGGGCGTCGATGTGACCGACGCGCGCGCCTTCATGGCCGCCAACAAGCGCTGGAAGCTGATCCATTTCGAAGGCGGCTTCCGGCCGATGCTGTTCGATCTGGAAAACGACCCCGACGAGATGACGGATCTGGGAGAAAGCCCCGCGCATGAGGCCGTCATCGCCGAGATGTATGGGCATCTGCATGTGTGGTTCCGGCGTTGCCACCAGCGCATCACGCAAAGTCGCACTCAGCTGGAAGAAATGGGCAGGGGAACGCGCAAGGGCGTGACCCTTGGCGTCTATTCGGAGGATGAGGCCAACCCGGAACTGGTCTGCAAATATGTAGGGCGCCGGGCGAAACCGTGGCAGGATATCGTTTCACCGGCATCATAAGACCGGGACTATCCGCCGCCCTGGGGAGGGGTGGCGAACTCAACCAGACCATAGGGAGGAATAATTATGGTTAAGGCACTCTCACTGACAACGGCGCTTGCGCTTGCTGTCGGCCTGACGGCGGGCGCGGCATCGGCACAGGTGAACCTGACGACGGCGACGGCAAGCCCCGGTTCGATCGTCAATGTAACCACGCATCATCTGGCGCGTGTCGCGGCCGAGCGCGGGATCGCCAATCTTCAGGTGCAGGATGGCGCAACGCTGACCAACACCGTGCTGGACGTGGCCGAGGGTCGCCTGGACATGTCCGAAGCGCCGATGATCCTGCCGTTCCTGCTGTCGCGCGCCCTGGGGCCGTATTCGGCTGTCGGCGAAGAGCGGGGGGCTGAATTGGCGTCCAGCCTGCGGGCGCTTTACCCCTTCAACGCAGGCGGATTTGGCCTGTTCGCGATGGAAAGCGCGAATATCGACAGCTGGGATGACATTGCCGGCAAGACGATCTTCAACGGTCCGCCACGCGGCGCCGCGCTGACCAATGCGCGCCAGGCCGTGATGCTGGCTGCCGGCCTTCAGGACGGCGAGGATTACACTGGTTTTCAGGTCAACTGGGGCCAGTTGCAATCGCTGCTGACCGACGGTTCGATGGATGCCTTCGTGTTCCCCACGGTGCACCCGTCTGACCGCGTGATCCTGATGCAGTCGGCCGGTGATGTCGTCATCGTCTCGACCCCGCGCGAGGTCTACGAAAGCGAAGCCTATCAGCGGATCTTCAACTTCCCGGGCAACATTCCGATCGAAATTCCGGTTGAAGACATGGGCTATTCGGACGGGATACGGATCACCCAGGCCGATGACGGGATCTACCGCGCCATGGGCACCGCCTTCGCCACGGTGGTGCGGGCTGATATGGATTATCAGTTGGCCTATGACCTGACCGCCGCGCATATCGAAACGCTGGATGAACTGCGCGCGTCAACGCCCTACGCGGCGAATGCCGGCCACGGCATTCTGGATCAGCGCCTGTCCGGGTTCTGCGGCAACAACCAGTTGCTGTATCACCCCGGTGCCGTCGCGGCGTGGGAAGATCGTGGCTACGAAGTTCCCGATTGCGCCGAACCGCCGATGTAATCAGCGGCCTGTGCCTATCTGATCTCTTTCGGGGCGTGTCCTGTGTGGCGCGCCCCGGTTGGATACCATTCCGCTGCCCCCTTATCCATGGACCCTGTGATGGCTGATCCCACCGACGACACCGCTGCACAAAAGCCCGACCTGGCGATGAGGATTGCCCTGATCATGGGCCTGTTCCTGGTTGTCATGGGGATGCTGAACACCCTGCCGTCCATTCCCGGCCTTCAGCCGCTGGTCGGCAGTCTGACCGGGTTCCCCGATATCACGATCCGGCGGTTCAGCTACGAGTATCTGTTTCCTTTCGCCTTTGTCGTGATGATGGTTATCGTCGCGCTCAAGCACTCTCAATACCGGCACTACCGCGACATCCATGCCTCGGGTTTCCGGCGCAGGTTCGGGCTGTTCATGGACATCGCGCTGGTGGTCATGGCGGTGGTCGTGGCGGTGTCTTATGTGATCGAGATCGACGCCATCTGCGCGCTGGACCAGATATCGGGCGTCCGCGCGGCGTTGATCGAAGATGCCCTGAGCCGCGAGATCGAATTCGCGCAGATGATGGGCCTGCCCGAACCCTCCAGCGTCGATGATCCCGATTGCGTGGCCAATCTTGGGGTCTGGATCTTTCTCGTCGTCGGCCTCGGTGTGGTTACCTTCCTGGCCTACAACATCCGGGTCTGGGGCCTGCCGCTGGTCGGTGTGGCCATCGTGGTGGCCGGCTATACCATGTTCACCATCGCCAACTGGTATTTCTTCGGCCCCGACAGCAGCCGCTACCTGGTGACCCTGCTGGGCGGCGAGCCGCGAAACCTGCTGGACGGGCGACAGAATATCGAGACCGTCCTGACCTCGGGGGCCGAGGGGCTGCTTGGCCGGTTCCTGAGTATTCTTCTGAACACCGTATTTCCCTATATCGTTCTGGGCAGCCTGTTCGGTGTGTCGGCTGGCGGGCAATCGCTGATCAAGGCGGCCTTCATCCTGACACGCCGCCTGCGGGGCGGTCCGGCGCACGCGGCGATCGTCTCGTCGGCGATGTTCGGCACCATATCCGGCGGGCCGGTGATCAACGTCCTGTCCACCGGGGTTCTGACTATCCCGATGATGCTCAGACGCGGGTTCAACAAGACCTTCGCTGGCGGGGTCGAGGCCGCGGCGTCGTCGGGCGGGCAGATCATGCCGCCGGTGATGGGGGTTGCCGCCTTCGTTCTGGCAACCATGACGGCCGTGCCCTACGCCGATGTCATCGTTGCCGCAATCATTCCGGCGCTGGCCTATTTCGGCGTTTTGTTTGTGTCGGTTGTCTTTCAGGCGCGCAAGCAGGGTATCCAGGCCCAGGGCGAGGTCACGGCCGAGATGCGCATCACGCGCACCGATTACCTGCATCTGGTGATGATCCTTGGCCCGATTCTGCTGATCCTGTTCCTGTTGCTGACGTCCAAGGACAGTATCGGCTGTGGCCCGCTCACCGATTTCTTCGGCGCCGTGACCATCGAGACCGCGCGCGGCTGCCAGGTCGAAAGCCTGCCCTGGTTCTTCGAGATTGTGCGGAATTCGGCCGGTGATGCCGGGTCCGCTGGTTGGTGGGCCTCGGCGCTGCTGATGGTGTTGTTCTTTCTGGACAAGGACATCCGCCGCCAGCCCGGCAAGCTGGTGCGCGCTCTGGCCGATGCGGGGATCCTGATCAGCACATTGTATCTGATGTTCCTGGCGGTGTCGGTGATCGATTTCAGTCTGAACCTGACGGGGCTGTCCAACTACATCGCCCGCGACGCCACCAACCTGCTGAGCAGCTACAGCGGGGCGATCGGCAACAATGGCGTGTTCCTGATGCTCGCGCTGTCGGTGACAATGTTGCTGGCCGTGTTGCTGGGCATGGGGATGCCGACGGTTCCGGCCTATCTGAACGTGGCGCTGCTGATGGGTCCGTTGCTGAGCGGGCTGGGGATTGCCACATTCGCGGCGCATATGTTTATCTTCTACTTCGCCGTCGCTTCGGCCATCACGCCACCCGTTGCGGTGGCCGCCTTCGCGGCGTCATCAATCACCCGGGCGGATCCGATGATGACCGGGTTTTCGGCGGTGCGCTCGGGGATCGTGATGTTCATCATCCCCTTCATCTTCGCATTCTACCCCGAATTGCTGTTGATCGAACAGGCGCAGATCGATCCCAACTCGGGCACTGGCGCGTATCTGGCGGGGTATGACGGCCAGATCTATATCGGCGCGCTGGCGTGGTTGCTGGCGCGGCTGGCGCTGGCGCTCTATTTGATCAGCAGCGTTCTGGCGGGGTTCGATGCCAGACCTCTTTCACCCTTGGAGATAGGTCTGCGGATTGCGGCGGCGCTGCTTTTGATCCTGGCCTGGCCGATGGTCTATGGCGCAGGGCTTGCGCTGGCGGTTGCGATCATCGTTCTGCACCGGGTTCGGGTGCCCCGGCCGGCGTGAACCGGCGGTGCATGGTCCAGTCGGTCGACAAACCGGCGGTGGTGCGGTAGCCCTGCATCATCGCCCCGACGCAAGCATCAGAAACGTCCATGACCACCCAGACCCCGCCAGCCAAGGGCGCCTGCTGTTCGGCCCCATCGGATACGCCCGCGGCACTGACCGAACGCTGCAAGGCCGCGCTGGCCGCGGTTGAGCCGGCCATGGCAGACCAGCAATCCGGCCTGCGCGCGGGGTTGGTGGGCATTCCCGGCGGATTTTTCGACATGGGCACGCGGCGCTCCACCTATCCGGGTGACGGCGACAGCCCGCGCCGGAAAGTGCATGTGTCACCGTTCCTGATTGCGCCAACGGCGGTGACAAATGCCGATTTCGCGCGTTTCGTCGCCGCAACCGGCTATCGCACCGTGGCCGAATTCGAAGGCTGGAGCTTCGTGTTCCACCTGCTGCTGGGCGATCTTGGCACCTATCCGATCAGCCCCGAAGGCCTGCCCTGGTGGCGGCAGGTGCACGGGGCCTGCTGGCATGCGCCCGAAGGCCCCGGCTCCACCACCAAGGGCCGCGAGGATCACCCCGCCGTGCATATCAGCTGGTATGACGCGATGGCCTATTGCCGCTGGTCCGGCCTGTCCCTGCCGACCGAGGCCCAATGGGAACGCGCCGCGCGCGGCGGTCTGGCGCATCGCAAGTTTCCATGGGGCGATGCGCTGATGCCCGGTGGCGCGCATGCGATGAACACCTTTCAGGGGCAGTTCCCGCACAGCAACACGGCCGAGGACGGCTATATCGGCACCGCGCCGGCGAACGCCTATCAGCCAAACGGGTTTGGCCTTTACAACATGACCGGAAATGTCTGGGAGTGGGTGCGCGACCGCTTTGGTCCCCGCCCCGACCCCGTGCCGGGCAAGCCGGAACGCGATCCGGCCGGCGCCCGGAGCGGCCGGGAGCGGGTGCAGCGCGGGGGCTCGTATCTGTGCCATGACAGCTATTGTGACCGATACCACGTGCATTCACGCACCAGGAATGACCCTGAAAGCTCGACCGGGAACATGGGGTTCCGGGTAGCGGCGCCGTTGGCGACGGGTTGACGGGACCAGGGTCCGGCCAGCCCGAACAGAACAAGGACAGCACCATGTATGACCAGAACCACCTCGCCCACCGCCTGCGCCGCGCCAGCCTTGGCCGCGAGGATCAGCTGTTTCTGGAGCATCTTGTGACAGGGCGGGAAACGACCTATGGCC
>CAJQNQ010000305.1 GCA_905479725.1 uncultured Paracoccaceae bacterium
GGCCTGATCGACCAGCGCCTTGGCGCGCAGCCGCGCGGACTCCAGCCCCAACAGCGAAACGAAGGTGGCCTTGCCCGCCCGCGCATCCTTTTGCAGGCGCTTGCCGGCGGTTTCGGCGTTGCCTTCGGTATCCAGAATGTCGTCGGCGATCTGAAAGGCAAGCCCCAGGGCCCGGGAATAGCTGCGCAGCGCGCTGTCATCGACACCCGCCAACACCGGACCGGCCGTGCAGGACCAGGCAAAGAGCGCGCCGGTCTTGCCCTGCTGCAAATGGGTGATCTGGCCCAGCGTCAGCGGTGTGTCGGCGGTTTCGGCCGCGATATCCAGCGCCTGCCCCAACACCATGCCCGCCGCCCCCGCCGCCTGTGCAAGGCCCAGCACCAGCCCGGCATGGCCGGTCCGCGCGGCCAGTTCAAAGGCCAGCGCCTGCAACGCGTCACCGGCCAGAATCGCCGTGGCCTCGTCGAACGCCACATGCACGGTGGGCCGGCCCCGGCGCAGATCGTCGTCATCCATCGCCGGCAGATCGTCATGGACCAGCGAATAGGCATGCATCGCCTCGATCGCGGCGGCGGCGTTCAGCGCCTGACCCTCAGGGATGCCATGCAGCGCCGCGCCTTGCAGCACCATGAATCCGCGCAGCCCCTTGCCGCCCTGAAGAGTGTGCGCCATGGCGTCGCGCACCCGGCTGGGCGGCAGATCGGCCAAAGCCGCGTCCAGCCGTGCGGAAACCGCACCGGCGGCGGCGCCCAGAGCCCGCTCGAAACTCATTGCGCGTCGAAAGGGGCGGTGCCGTTGGGGGTGCCGTTCTCGGCCATGGTGATCTGTTCGATCCGGGCCTGCGCCTGCGCCAGCTTGGCCTCGCAATGCTTCTTCAGCAGCGCGCCCCGGTCGTAGAAATCGATGGATTTCTCCAGCTCCACCGTGCCGGTCTCCAACTGGCCGACAACCTGTTCCAGTTCCTTCAGGGCTTCTTCAAACGTCATCTCGGCAATCGGCTTCATGCGCCCCACTCCATCAGAACCTTGACATGCGCCGCCGTGCTCTGGGCCAGCGCATCCAGATGATACCCGCCTTCCAGGGCCGAGACCACCCGCCCTCCGGCGTGCCGCCTGGCAATGTCGCAGATCCGTTCGGTGATCCAGACGAAATCTTCCTCCAGAAGGTTCAGGTTCGCCAGCGGATCATCGGCATGGGCATCAAAGCCCGCCGACACCAGGATCAACTCCGGTGCGAAGGCCTCCAGCCGGGGAAACACGTCGTCGCGCCACGCGGCGCGGAACTCGGCACCACCCGAGCCCGGCGCCAAGGGCACGTTCAACACGTTGCCATGCGCGCCCACCTCGTCTGGGCTGCCAGTGCCGGGCCACAGCGGGGACTGGTGGCTGGATACAAAAAGCGCACGGCTTTCATCCCACAAAAGATCCTGCGTGCCATTGCCGTGATGCACATCGAAATCCAGAACCGCCACCCGGTTCAGCCCGTGAAGATCCAGCGCCCGCTTGGCGGCAATGGCCACGGTGCCGAACAGGCAAAACCCCATGGGCTTCGCGGTTTCGGCGTGGTGGCCAGGCGGGCGGACGGCGGCAAAGGCATTGGGGGCCTCACCCGCCACAACGGCATTCAGCGCCCCCAGAACCGCGCCCACGCCGTTGACCGCGGCATCCCAACTCCCGGGCGATACATGCGTATCGGCGTCCAGCGCCACGCTGCCCAAATCCGGGATCGCGTCGCGGATCCGGTCGACATAGGCCTGCGGATGACAGCGCAGCAGCTCGGCCAGGGGCGCGGTTGGCGCGGTGCGCCGGTCCAGCGCATCGAAATCCGGGGCTTCCAGGATCGACAGAATGGCCCGCAACCGTTCCACCCGCTCCGGGTGGCCGGGCGGCGTGACATGGTCCAGACAGGCGGGGTCGGTGAAAAACGCGGTGCTCATGCCCGGCACGCTAAGACCATCGCCTACCCCCTGCAAGCAACCCCTGACATCATCTTGCCAAAAATACTCCGGGGTTGGCCGAAGGCCAAAGGGGCAGCGCCCCTTCACGGCTGGGAATGGGGCGAAGCCCCGCATTTGAATTGGCAAAGGCGATTGCATTGGCGACGGGCGAACGGCTAGGGTTCGCGAAATTCAATCAGGGAGTCGACCATGAAAACCCGCGCCGCCGTTGCCTTCGAGGCCAGGAAACCGCTGGAAATCGTCGAGCTGGATCTGGAGGGCCCGCGCGCGGGTGAGGTTCTGGTCGAAATCATGGCGACCGGCATCTGCCACACCGACGCCTACACGCTGGACGGCTTTGATTCGGAAGGCATCTTTCCCTCGATTCTGGGCCATGAAGGCGCCGGTGTGGTGCGCGAGGTCGGCGCCGGCGTGACCAGCGTGAAACCCGGGGACCACGTGATCCCGCTTTACACGCCTGAATGCCGCCAGTGCAAAAGCTGCCTGTCGGGCAAGACCAACTTGTGCACCGCGATCCGCGCGACCCAGGGCAAGGGCGTCATGCCCGATGGCACCAGCCGCTTCAGCTACAAGGGCGAAACGATCTATCACTACATGGGCTGTTCCACGTTTTCCAACTTCACCGTGCTGCCCGAAATCGCCGTCGCGAAGATCCGCGAGGACGCGCCCTTCGACAAGGCCTGCTATATCGGCTGTGGCGTGACAACCGGCGTCGGCGCGGTGATCAACTCGGCCAAGGTGACGCCGGGGGCGAATGTCGTGGTGTTCGGTCTGGGCGGGATCGGCCTGAACGTCATCCAGGGCGCGCGGCTGGTGGGCGCCGACAGGATCATCGGCGTCGATATCAACAACGACAAGGCGCAATGGGGCAGGATGTTCGGTATGACCGATTTCGTGAATCCCACTGAGATCGACGGTGATATCGTGGCGCATCTGGTCGCACTGACCGATGGCGGCGCGGATTACACCTTTGACTGCACCGGCAACACGCTTGTCATGCGCCAGGCGCTCGAGGCCTGCCACCGTGGCTGGGGCGTGTCCACCGTGATCGGCGTGGCCGAAGCGGGCAAGGAAATCAGCACCCGGCCGTTCCAACTGGTCACCGGGCGCGTCTGGCAGGGGTCTGCCTTTGGCGGCGCGCGCGGGCGCACCGATGTGCCGAAGATCGTCGATTGGTACATGAACAAGAAGATCGAAATCGACCCGATGATTACCCATACGCTGAGCCTGGACGAGATCAACAAAGGCTTCGATCTGATGCACGCGGGCGAATCGATCCGTTCGGTCGTGGTCTTTTGATGGAGCGGATCAATCGCTGGCGCGCGCATGGCGGCTGGCAGGAAGTCTGGCGCCACGACAGCGCGGAAACCGGAACGCCGATGGCGTTTTCGATATTCCTGCCAGACACCGAGGGCCCGCGCCCTGTGGTCTGGTATCTGTCCGGGCTGACCTGCACCTGGGCCAACGTCACCGAAAAGGGTGACTTTCGCGCGGCTTGTGCGCGCCACGGGCTGATCCTTGTCGCGCCCGATACTTCGCCACGCGGAGACGAGGTGCCGGATGATCCCGACGGCGCCTATGATTTCGGTCTGGGGGCCGGGTTCTACGTGGATGCCACGCAAGCCCCCTTCGCCCGCCATTACCGGATGCGCAGCTATATCGAGGCGGAACTGCCGGCCCTGGTTGGCGCGCAATTTCCGGCGGATATGGAACGCCAGGCGATCACCGGCCATTCGATGGGCGGGCATGGCGCGCTGACCATCGGGTTGCGCAACCCGGGGCGGTTCCGGTCGGTTTCAGCCTTTGCGCCGATCGTGGCGCCCGGCGATTGCCCCTGGGGGCAAAAGGCGTTGGGCGGGTATCTGGGCCCGGACCGCGCGGACTGGGCCGAGTATGACGCCTGCCGTCTGATCGAGGCCGGCGCGCGCCTGCCGGCGCTGAAGGTGGATCAGGGTGCGGCCGACGGGTTCCTGGAAAGCCAGTTGATGCCCGAACGCCTGCGCGAAGCCTGCTCTGCTTCCGGGCAGCCGTTGGATCTGGGGCTGCATGACGGATACGACCATTCGTATTATTTCATCTCCAGCTTCATGAGCGAACATCTGGACTGGCACGCGGCGCATCTGACTGCCTGAGGGCGCCCGAAAGGGATTTCGCCCGCTGGCGCGGGCGACGGTGTGGGGGGCTTTGCCCCCCTCTTTGCTGCGCAAATTCACCCCCCAGGATATTTGGCGCACAAAGATGGGGATCGGCAGCCTTGGCGGATTCACCGCGTGTCGCTATGGTTTCGATTTGGTGTTCAACAGGAGTAAGTTCATGCGTCTATTGTTTCTTGCCGGGGCCTTCGCCGCGATGGCGGCGTCGCCTGCCGTGGCTCAGCGCGGGTGCGGCGGCAGCTGGTCATCATTCGTCAACGGGTTGCGCACGGAGGCGGTGCAGAGCGGCCTGCCCGCCAGCACCGCCGACCGGTTCTTTGGCCAGTTGCGGCAAGATCAGGAAGTGCTGCGGCGCGATCGCTCGCAAGGGTTCTTTCAGCGCCCCTTCATCGATTTCTCCCGCCGGCTGATCAGCCAAAGCCGTCTGGACCGCGCGCGCCAGTTGCGGCAGCGCGAAGCCGGGTTGTTCACGACTGTCGAGCGCGGCTTTGGCGTGCCGTCCGGTATCATGCTGGCGTTTCTGGCTTTCGAGACGGATTTCGGCACGTTTCAGGGCGATATCAACACTGCCAACGCCCTGGCCACGTTGGCCCATGACTGTCGCCGACCCGAGATTTTCCGCCCGCAGATCCTGGCTTTTGCCGAGCTTTACCGGCGCGGCGAACTGGACCCGGCGACGACCGTGGGCGCCTGGGCCGGGGAAATCGGCATGGTGCAGATGCTGCCGCGCGACATTCTGAACCTGGGCGTCGACGGCGATGGCGACGGGCGTGTCGATCTGCGTGGTTCGATGGCTGACGCGGTGCAGTCCGGGGCGGCGTTGCTGCGCTATCATGGCTGGCGCCCGAACGAGCCGTGGTTGCAAGAGGTGACGATCCCGTCGAACCTGGACCTGTCGCGCACCGGGCTGCGCACGCAGATGTCGGTCAGCGACTGGCAGCGTCTGGGCGTGCGGGCCAGAGCGGGTAGCCTGCCCTCGGGGGGCATGCGGGCCAGCGTGATCCTGCCGCAGGGGTATCGTGGCCCGGCCTTCATGATCTTTGACAATTTCCGGGTGCTGTTCGAATGGAACCAGAGCTTCACCTATGTTGTCACCGCCGCCTATTTTGCCACCAGGATCGCAGGGGCGCCGGTCTATGACGCGGGCAACCCGGACGGCGGGCTGAACCAGGACCAGATGCACGCCCTTCAGCGCGCGTTGCAGACACGCGGCTATGACGTTGGCGGTGTCGATGGCATCCTGGGTGCACTGACCCGCGCCGCCGTGCAGGATGTTCAGCAGCAACTGGGCCTGCCGGCCGACGGGTGGCCGACGCCGGCATTGCTCAATCGTCTTTGACGGACTGGACAGGGAAAGGCTGAATACTTAAGTCACGCTCGCGCAGTCCTTTCACAAGGCACGGATGTGGACCTTATTCTGACCCTGGCAGGCCAGAACCTGCTCTCCCCTGTCATCCTGTTCTTTGCGCTGGGCGTGGCGGCGGCCCTTGCGCGATCCGATCTGAGTTTTCCCGAGGCGATCGCCAAGGGAATGTCGCTGTATCTGCTGTTCGCCATTGGCTTCAAGGGTGGCGCCAGCGTCGCCAGCCACGGGATGGATCCGGGGCTGGTCCTGGCCGTTCTTGGCGGGGTGGTGCTGTCCTTTGCCCTGCCCTTCGTTGCCTATGGCTTGCTTCGGGCCATGGCGCCGCGCGTGTCGGTGCTGGATGCCGCAGCCGTGGCCGGGCATTACGGGTCGATCAGCATCGTCACCTTCGTCGCGCTGAGCGCGATGCTGACCGCACAGGGCATCCCCGCCGAGGGGTATATGATTGCCGTTGCGGCAGCGATGGAAGCCCCTGCGATCGTCTCGGCGCTGTGGCTGGCGACACGGGGCGGAAAATCGGGCGGAACGGGCGGCGCCCCGGGCACGGAATTGTGGCGGGAAATCCTGCTGAATGGTTCCATCGTGTTGCTGCTGGGCTCGTTCTTCATTGGCGTTATCTCCGGTGAGCGCGGCATGGCCGATTTGGAGCCGTTCATCGTCACGCCCTTCAAGGGGGTGCTTGCCCTGTTCCTGCTGGATATGGGGCTGGTTGCCGGGCGCGAATTGAGGGCCGCGCGGGGGGTTGTCACGCTGCGGATCGTCGGGTTCGGCCTGAGCATGCCGCTGATCGGCGCCGCCGCCGGATTGGGAATGGGTGCGCTTCTGGGCCTCAGCGCGGGCGGTATCGCCGCGCTGACCACGCTGGCCGCCAGCGCCAGCTACATCGCTGTCCCCGCCGCCATGAGGGTCGCCTTGCCGCGCGCAAACCCGGCACTGTATCTTTCCCTGGCGCTGGGGATCACGTTTCCCTTCAACCTGACACTGGGCCTGCCGCTGTATGTGGCCCTGGCCAGTGCCATCGCCGGAGGCTAGATCATGGACATGAAGCAGGCCAAGCGCGTCGAGATCATCATCGAGGCGGTAATGGAACGGCGCGTCGGACAGGTGCTGACCGAGGCCGGTGTGACAGGCTTCACCATGCTGCCGGTTCTGGGTGGCTCGGGCCGGTCAGGGCATTGGACGCGCGAAGGCGGGGTGGGAAGGGCCAGCGGCATGATCGCGGTTATCTGCCTGTGCGCGCCGCATCGGCTGGACCGCTTGCTGGATGCGCTGTTCCCGGTGCTGACCGATCATATCGGCGTGGTCAGCGTCACCGACACGCAAATCCTGCGCGCCGAACGGTTTTAGACACCGGTTTGCCGCCTGCGCCTGTCGGTTAGGGCTTGCCGCGCGCAATTTTCCACCCGTATTCTTGCGCGGGATGGATTTTGCCAATCGAATGGAGAGCAACCTATGGGACGCCGCGACGAACTGATCGCCAAATATGCCGACGACCTGAAAAACAAATGCGGGATGAACCCGGACATGGAGCTTCTGCGGAAGGTGACCATTGGCTGCGGACCGTCGATCTACGACGCCGATGCCTCGACCGTGGCGGGCAGCCAGCAGCATGAGCTGGACACGGTGAAAACGAATTTCCTGATGAAGAAGCTGGGGCTGCCGGACGGGCCCGCGCTTGACGAGGCGATCGGCGCTGCGATCCAAACCTACGGCAAATCCGAGCGCAACAAATATCGCGCGGTGATCTACTACATGCTGACCAAGCATTTCGGCAAGGAAGCCGTTTACGGCTGACAGGCTTGCCGGGCATTTGCCTCAAATGCCCGGTTCTCTGTGTTTGCGTGAATCGGCGCACCGTGACAGAGTCGGTTCAGGACCAGGATGGTCCGGGACATATCCAGGTTCACGTGTGGTGCGAAGGGCACGTGGGAGATGGGGGGTTCCGGGCGATCGGGGCCCCCTGATTCACTGCATGTCGAGACGATTGAGTTTGCTTCAGTCCGCCTGGAAACGGGCCCGGGCGGCTGGCCCGCCCTGTGGCAGGGCGTCGCCACGGCATGGGGTCCGCTGCGCCACAATCGGGACTGGCCCAGGCTCAAGACCCCTGGTTGATCCAATTCCCCGGCCGCGGCCCTTGTTGGGCGCCAGAACCCCGCGAAGCCGGACCGGTTATGACCCTGCGTCCGGTCTGCCAGGGCACATCACGCCCAGCCCCAACTGGTCGCTCATGTTGAACGCCCCCATGCCGCCGTCGATGGCGATATCCTCACCCTTCAGCCAGTGGCTGTCAGGCGACAGAACGAAGGCCGCGATCCGGGCGATTTCCCCGGGCCGGCCCGGGCGCCCGGCGCGCGCAACATTGCGCGCCATCGCATCGCCGAAGGCGCGTTTGAAATCGTCCAGAATGCCGGTTTCGACCCCGCCGGGGCTCAGCGAGTTGATCCGCAACCCCTGCCCGACCATACGCTCGGCCATCGCCACGCTCCACACGATCACCGCCTCCTTGGACAGGTTGTAGCACCGCGTGGCGTCAATCCCTTCATCGCTGACAAACCGGGGCAGTTGATCGGGCCGCGTCAACGCCGCCAGGCGTTTCACCTGCGCCAGGTTCTCGCGCCATCCATGACCCGCGCGCGACGCCATGTTGACGATCGACGCGCCCGGACTCAGATGCGGCAGCATGGCCTCGGTGAAGGCGCGGGAGCCCTGAAAGTTCACCTGAAGGATCGCCGCCTCAAGACCCGCGCGGGGCGGGAGACCGGCATTGTTGCACAAGCCATCCAGCTTGACCGGCGTGCGGGCTGCGGCGGCAGCGATGGCACCCGGATCGGCCAGATCCAGCGCGATGAAATGGTCGACAAGCCCGTGCGGATCCTGAAGATCATAGCCGACAACAGCATGACCTTGCGATTTCAGCACATCGACAAGCCGCGCGCCGATCCCACTGGCAACGCCAGTGACTGCGTAGGTTCTGGACATGTGGCACTCCCTTTATCCGGCACAGAGCATACGCCGATTGCCGCGCATTTCGAAAGGGTGCAGGCAAAGGCCACCGGCCCGGCCTGTTCGGTCAACTCAGCCCAACTCAGGTCGCCAGAAAGCCGTAATCGGGGTGCTGCCGGAACCGCCAGTTGCGGCGCGGCCCGGCCATGACATTCAGATAATACATCTGGATGCCATGCGGCGCGGCGCAGGGGTGATGGCCGCGCGGCACCAGCACAACGTCATGATCGGCAACCGCCATGGTTTCATCCAGGCTGCCATCTTCGGTGAACACGCGCTGAACTCCGAACCCCTGCGCCGGATCGAGCCGGTGATAATAGGTCTCTTCCAGATAGGTGATGTTCGGAAAGTCGTCCTCGTCATGCCGGTGCGGCGGATACGAGGACCAGTGCCCGGCGGGCGTGAACACCTCGGTCACCAGCAGGCTGTCGGCAACATCGCGCCCCTCCATCGCGATATTGTGGATGTAGCGGGTGTTGGTTCCCGTGCCGCGCTCTTCCAGGTCGATCCCGTCAGGGCCAAGGCGCTGCGCCGGGCGGCCGCCTTGCGCCGGGGCCGAACACACCGCCAGCGTGCAGCCGGTCTCGGCCAGGGCCCGCCACCCGGTCCCCGGTGGGACATACAGGCAATGGGGCGGCCTTTTGTCAAAGACGCTCAACCGGTCGCCCATCAGCCCGAAATCCTGACCGCCTGCGCTCAGACGCGCCCGACCCTCGATCAGCACCACTATGACCTCGCGGTCGCCCATCGCCGCTTGCGCCGCATCACCGGCGCCCAGCCGCCACAGGTCAAAGCCAACATACCGCCAGCCCGCCGCCTCGGGCGTGATGGCATGGATCAGGCCCCTGGTCCCCTCAGGCTTTCGCAACAATTCCGTCATTCATTTCTCCTGCTCAAGGCGCGCGCCGCCGTGCCAGTGCATCCAGCTGACGCGCGAACAGCTCGGGCGTCAATCCGTCTTTCAGGGCCCTGAAAAGCAACGCGGCCTGCGTTTGCGGCGCCAATCCCCCGCTGGGCGGGTCCGTGTCAAGATTGGTCGGGAAGGAATACCCTTCGGCGGCGGCGGCGACGGCGGCCGCAAGTCCGGCCTCGGTCAACCGGCCCCTGGCTTTCAGGGCCATCAACGCGGGATACAGCGCCTTGCACATGGCCGTGCGGTCCAGGCTTTCCATCGCGCGCCCGAAGGCCGAGGACACCTGTAGCAGGTTCGCCAGTCGGTGCGTGTCGGGTGTGCGGTTTTCACCGGCACCGTGAAAAAGCGCAGGATTGAAGAACAGCGCGTCGCCCTTGTAGAGCGGAAGCTGCACGGCGTGCGCTTCGAACAGGCGGGCAGCTTCCGGGCGCCGGTATGCCAGGTAGCCCGGCGCGAAAAGCTGCGAGAACGGCAGCAGGCGCGTGGTGCCACTGTCGACCGGCATGTCACAATGGGCGATCGCGCCCTGCAAGGTCAGGGCGGCCGAGAGCTCGTGCACATGCGCCGGAAACCGCGCCGCGATGTCGGCGCCCTGAAAGCCCAGGTGATAGTCTCGGTGCACCGTTTGCGCAGCGCCGCCGGGCCGCACCAGATTGACCTGCGCGGTCATCTGGTAGAACGGCCCCAGCCAGGCTTCACACACTGCGTCCAGCCCCGGGCTGGCGTGGTAAAGGGCGAAGGCCTGCGGATCGGCCAGACACAGCTTTTGCGCCGCGTTCCAGATCCGGTCATTCGCGCCAGCCGCCGCAAAGTGATCGTCACCGCCGCCCTTTTCCCCGCGCTCGGAAGCAATGATCCGCTCAAAGACCTGCGTTACCCGGTCGATCACCGACAGGTCTGAAACCGCCGATTTCAGGAGCAGGGCGCCGCTGCCCGTGCGCAGGATACCGGCCCATTCGGCCATGAGCGCGCGCCGCTGCCGGACATCGCCAAGAACGGCGTCCAGCGCCGGGATGTCGTAGATCGGCACATTCCGCTCGACGCTATCGGCGTAAGTCAGCAACGCCGGATCCAGCACACGGCCGGTCAGGGCGACAAGCTCGTCGATCCCGCCGGTTTCGGCATTGAAATACCCAGCGCCCTGCATCCGTTCAGACCGTGCCGCCCAGAGATCCTTCGAGCGCCACCATGTCCTGCCCGCCGGCCATCATGTCCTGAAGCTCCTCGGGCGTGATCTGCCCGCGTTGCGCGGTGCCCAGCGTCTTGCCCCGGTTCAGCACCGTGAAGCGGTCACCGACGGCCAGGGCGTGACGCACATTGTGGGTGATGAACACCACACCGATCCCCTTCTTTCGAACCTTGTCGATGGTCGACAGCACATTCGCCGTCTGCCGCACGCCCAGCGCCGATGTCGGCTCGTCCAGGATCAGGACCTTGGCCCCGAAATAGACCGCGCGGGCAATCGCCACCGTTTGCCGTTCGCCGCCCGACAGCGTGCCGACCGCCTGATCGGGAGAGCGCAGGTTGATGCCCATCTTGCGCATTTCCTCCATGGTGACGGTGTTGGCCTTGTCGAAATCGATCATTCTGAGTGGCCCGAACCGCTTTGTCGGCTCGCGCCCCATCCAGAAATTGCGCGTCACGCTCATCAGCGGGATCATCGCCAGGTCCTGATACACGGTGGCGATCCCGGCCTCCATGGCGTCGCGCGGACTGTCGAAGCTCATTTCCTTGCCTTCGAACAGGATCTTGCCGGATGTCTGTTTGTGCACGCCCGACATGGTCTTGATGAAGGTCGATTTGCCCGCCCCGTTGTCGCCCAGCAGGCAATGGACCTCTGCCGGCCGGATATCGAAGCTGACCCCGTTCAGGGCAATCACGGGGCCGAAATGCTTGGCAATGTCGGTCATTTCGATGACCGGATCGTGATCGAAGCTGCTCATCTCAACGCTCCCCCGTGATGATGCGGCGGATATAGGTGTTCAGGATCACCGCAAAGAGCAGGATCACCCCCAGGAACACCCGGAACAGGCTGCTTTCGACGCCGGCAAAGAAAAGGCCCTGCTGCACCACGCCGAAGATCAGCGCGCCCAGCGCCGCCCCCACAACCGAGCCATAGCCGCCAGTCAGAAGCGCGCCGCCGATGACCACGGCGATGATCGCCTCGAACTCCTTGAGCAGCCCGCGGTCAGCACCGGCCGAGCCGAATTCCATCACCTGGCTGGTGGCGAAAACGGTGGCGCAGAAGGCGGTGAACATGAACATGGTGATCTTCACCCGCTCCACCGGCACACCCACGTAGCGCGCCGCCTGCGCGTCGCCGCCTGCGGCGAAGATCCAGTTTCCGAAGCGGGTGCGGGTCAGGACGAACTGGCCGACGATCATCAGACCGATGGCCCAGACAATCAGCATCGGCAGGCCGTCGATCACCGGCTGCCCGGCACGGTTCCCGCGCGAGAACACCTCGATCAGGCCGATATCCGACAACCACTGAAACAGAAACCCAAGCACTTCCCCCCCGAACAGCGGCGCCAGCCAGTCGCCTTCGGCCGCGGTGTCGATACCGCCAATGATCGTGCGGCGTTCGACGACCTGGGGAACGAAGATGGTGAAGCCGCGCAGGATGAACAGAAAGGCCAGCGTCACGATGAAGCTGGGCAGGCCGGTCTTGACGACGATGATCCCGTTCACCGCGCCGATGGCGATGCACAGGGCAAAGGTCAGCAGGATGGCGATCCAGATCGGCCAGCCCATGGTGACGCCCATCAGCGCGATGGACATGCCGGCAAAGCCGATCATCGAACCCACCGACAGATCAAACTCGCCCGCCACCATCAACATGCAGGCACCGACGGCGATAATCATGAACTGCGCGCTGACCAGGCTCCAGTTCATGATGCCTTGCGCATTGAACATGCCGCTGTCGCCCGCGAAAATGAGAAAGAAGGTGAAAACCGCGATGGTCCCGACTATCCCCCCCAGTTCCGGGCGGATCAGCCAGCGGCGAACCCCGCCCATCGCCTTGACCCTCTCGTCATCGTTGTCATTCTGCGGCCCCGTGGCCGATTGTATCTGGTCGGTCATTGCCCTGCTTGTCCCTCGTCAAACGTCGCCCGGTAAGGTCGTGCTCGAAAAATGGGGCGGACAGCATGTCCGCTACCCGCCCCAAATTCTGCCTGGTCGATGGGGTGCCTTAGCGGTATTCGCCCGCGAAGCGTTCCACCATTTCCAGCGCGTCGGCGGTCACGAAACCGGGGCCGGAGTTGATGTTGTTACCCGGCAGCACGCCGTAGCGGTGGTAATTCGCCAGAACGATCACCGGCAGATAGGCCTGCAGGAACGGCTGCTGATCGATGCCCCACTGGATCACGCCGTCGCGCAGACCCTGCACGATGTTCTCGCCCAGATCGAAGGTGCCGAAGTAGATGTCACCGGCCAGGCCCAGCTCTTCCAGTGCCAGGATCGTCGGATCAGCCGAGGTCGGGCCAAGCGTCAGGATCGCATCGGTATTCGGGTTGGCGTTCAGATAGGCCATCACGCGGTTCTGGATCTCGCCCGGATCCTGGCCGCTGTCGATCATCTGGTTGCCCAGATCGACTCCCAGGCCATCGGCGAAGCCCTGGCAACGCTCGGTCGAGGAGGGGCTGGAGATGTAGTGGTTCACGCACAGGAAGCTTTCGACACCGTCACCTGCCGCGCGCTGGCCGGCGGCGAAGCCCGCGTCGTATTCCGGCTGGCCGATATACATCAGCGCACCGATATCGCGCGCCTGCTGGGGCGTGCCCGAATTGATGATGATAACGTCGATCCCGGCGTCCACGGCGTCGCGGATCGGACCGGACAAAACGTCAGGATCGGCGAGGGTGGTGATGATGCCGTCTGGCCCCGAGGCGGCGGCCTGTTCGATGATCCGCGCCATGTCGGCAAGGTCTCCGGTCGGCGGATTGCGATATTCCACCTCGACCCCCATCTGTTCACCGGCCAGTGCCAGACCGTTCTTGATCGTGTTCCACCAGCTGTCGCTGTCGGGCGCGTGGCTGACCAGCACATAGCGTTCGGTCTGGGCAAACGCGGCCGTTCCGCCCAGTAGGGCTGCCGCCGCCACGGCCGAGACCGCCACGCTCTTGAAAAATGCGTTCATTGATACCTCCCAATATCTGTCAACGGCCCTTGCGACGCTTCTCCCGCCTGCCGTGTCCGGAAAAGGTAGCTGCGAATCGGACATTTTGCAACCGGTTGCAAACGCGGCGATTGCAGATGACGATGCAAACCCTTCGGGAATGAATTATAGACACACCGAAAGTCAGACATGCGGACGGGATAGAATGGCGGTCACACTCAAGGACGTTGCCGAACGCGCCGGCGTTTCGCGCTCGGCGGTTTCGCGCACCTTCACATCCGGCGCGTCGGTGTCCGACAAGACCCGCGCCAAGGTGGAAAAGGCCGTGTCCGAGCTGGGTTACAGCCCGAATGCGCTGGCCTCGTCGCTGACCACCGGGCGCACGAAACTGATCGGGCTGGTGTCGAACAACTTCCACAACCCGCTGTTTCTGGAAGTGTTCGACCTGTTCACCCGGGGCCTTCAGGACCGGGGCCTGCGCCCCCTGCTGGTCAATCTGAGCAACGAGACCGACCCCGCGAATTCGGTGCGCATGCTGCGCCAGTATTCGGTGGACGGGGTGATCGTGGCGTCGTCCACCCTGCCACCCAGCTTTGCCGAGGGCTTCCGCAACGCCGGTGTTCCGGTCGTGCATTCCTTTGGCCGCTACACCACCGCGCCTTACGTGCATGTCGTCGGCATCGACAACATCGCCTGCGGGCGCATGGCTGCCGAGGCGCTGATGAGCCGTGGCTATTCCCGTCTGGCGTTTTTGGGCGGGCCGGAAGAAGCGACCTCAACGCAGGACCGCGCGCTGGGCTTTTTCAGCGCGCTGGCCGAGCATCCAGAGATCACCGCATCCGTCAGCTATGCCAGCGCCTATACCTTCGATGCAGGGCGGGCCGAGATGCAGCGCCTTCTGGCCGCTGACCCTGCCGAGGCCTATTTCTGCGGCGACGATGTGCTGTCCATCGGCGCGCTGAGCGCGATTCAGGATGCCGGGTTGCGGGTTCCTGAAGACATCGGCCTGATCGGGTTCAACGACATGGAAATGGCGGGCTGGCAGAACATCAACCTGACCACCATCCGCCAACCCATCGCCGAGATCATCGAGGCCTCGATCGATCTTGTCGTCGGCACGATCGCTGCGCCGGATCG